>JAITHL010000074.1 GCA_031279975.1 Treponema sp.
CTGTTCTGAAACTTCAGTTTCAGAACAGCTTCCGCTTAAAAACGCGGTTTCATAAGGCTTTAGCCTGAGAAACCGCAGGACGTGTTCCGAAACCAACCGGGTTTTGGAACACGTCTATTTGGTATAATACCCGCCGCGCGGCATACCGTCAAGAGGGTGTACCAGCAATTGAGAATTTTTTCTATGAAAATAATTCCTCCTTCTCAATCCTTGGGAAGAAACCGCCGATAAAGAAATGAGGTGGCGTATGAAAATCGGGCAAGCGCTTGAACTGCATTCAAGCGGATTTTCCTCCTATGAAGCCTGTCTTTCCCTCTTAACCCAAGAACAGGAATACTTGGAAGCCGTAGCGGGCCTTCAGCGTTTGGCGCGGGAGGCGGCGGTGGCGCGTGATTGGCATGAATTTGAAACCCTGCTCGGTTGCTTGGAGCGTATGGGTGGCGAATTTGAGGTTTTGGACCAGGAACGGACGCGGGTTTTCGCGCTCCTTGGCGGCGGATCGCGGGAGTGGGCGCCGGATGGGGATGAAGTCGGCAGGCCCGGCGCCGGGGCGATGCCGGAGGAGTATTCCCAGGCGGAACAGCGCGGTTTTTATGCCCTCATCGCGGCATTTCCCGATGCCCAGCGGCGGGCCGCCGCCGAGGTATACCGGCGGCTTAAAGAGGAGTGCCTGCGGATACGGCTGGCCAATGTATCCCTGCTGGGATACCTGCGGGAAGCGCGGGCTGTGGCGGAGGGATTCCTCAGCGCGGTGTTTCCGGCGCGGAAGCATACCACCTATTCCCGGCGGGGCCGCCAGGTGGAAGCGGATGCGCGATGCATGATCCTAAATCAGGAATGTTGATTTTATGATGAAAGAAGGGGCGAATGGGGATGAATGGTCTGCGGGGCGTTTGGTTAAGCGCTCTCGCGGGTTGAACTCAAGGAGGAGTTATGACATCAACCTTTATGGGAATTGAAATTGGGAAACGGGCGGTGCTGGCCCACCAGCAGGCCCTCAATACAACCGGCCACAATCTTTCAAACCTGTCCACCGAAGGGTATTCCCGGCAGCGGGTGGAGATGGCGGCCTTTGATCCCCTGTACTTGCCGGGGCTCAACCGGGCCGAGACCCCCGGCCAGCTGGGGCAGGGAACCGTTGTTGAGCGGATTGAACGGATGCGGGATCAGTTGCTGGATAGAAGGATCATCGCCCAGTCCGGCGGGGAAGGGTACTGGACGGCCCGGGATCCGTATGTCCGCATGATGGAGCAGGCATACCTGGAAGTGGGAAGCGCCTCTATCCGGGGCAAGATGGACGCTTTTTGGGATGCCTGGCAGGAACTTTCCCTCTTTCCCGCGGATACCGCCCCCCGGGAAGCGGTTCTGGAACGGGGGAAATCGCTGATAGACGGCATTCATGAACGGTATAAGAGCCTCAAGGGTTTGCAGGACATGGCCGAGGGGGATATCCGGCTGACGGTTGAGCGGCTTAATGAGCTGTCCCGTGAGATAGCGGGGCTTAACCGGAATATCCAGCGGATACGGGCACAGGGGGATAATCCCAATGATTTGATGGATCGCCGGGACCTTCTCGCGGACAAGCTCTCCTCCCTGGTGGATGTGCGGGTGGATAACCGGGACCCGGATGAATTTATGATCCACACCGGCGGCTTTATACTGGTCCAGGGAAGCATCGCCCGGCAGTTTGCCCTGGAAGGGGGATCGGAAACTGAGGGGTATTCCCGTATTGTATGGGAAGATACGGGGGATGACGCCCGTTTCCAGGACGGCAGTCTAGCGGCCTTGTTAGAGTTGCGGGATCATACCATCCAGGAAGAAATACGGAGCGTGGATTCCATGACCATGAATTGTATCGATCTGGTAAATGAGATTCACCGTTCCGCTTACGGCCTCAACGGTTCCACCGGCTTGGATTTCTTCGCCGAGCGCCCTTTTATTACCAATGTGAACGGCAATTACGACCGGGATGGAGACGGGGAATACGATTCCAGCTATATCTTCCGCATAAACGGGACCGCCGCGCTGGAGAGCAAGGCCCAGGCCGGACTGGAGGGGGTCATAACTCTTTCCGGCGCCGGGGGAAATGTGGAGGTACCCTATTATCCCACTGATACGGTGGGGGATATTGTGGCCCGGATTAACAATTCCGGCGCGGAGGTCGTTGCCCGGCTTAACCGGGACGGCAATCTTTCCCTCAAGGGAACCCCGGTTTCCGGCTCCCTTCGGCCTAACGGGAATCCTGATTTTGTAATCCGGCATATTGAGGATTCTGGACGCTTTCTGGCGGGGTATGCGGGGGTTTTAAACGCCCCGGGTCCCGGCGGCGCCTATGACTGGGCCGCGCCGGACGCGGTAGCCGCGCTGGAGGGAGGTCCCCGGAATTGGACCGTCGCCCCCACCGCCCATCCCGCGGGGTGGATTGAGGTGAACCCCGCGCTCCTCAAGGATGCCGCTTCGGTTGCCGCGGGGTATGGGGAAAACGGCAGGCCGGCGAATCCCGGCAATGGGGACGCGGCTATGGCTATCGCCGCTATACGGAATACTTCGGTTATGGTCGGGCGGCTTGGAACCTTTGACGATTACTTTGCCGACGCGGTAGGCCGTATGGGTACCTTGGGCGCCCAGAGCCGGGATATGCTGGAAACCCAGAATCTGATTATGAAGGAACTCCGGGATATGCGCCAGTCGATTTCCGGGGTAAATATGGATGAGGAATTAGCCAATATGATTAAGTTTCAGCATGGCTATGCGGCGGCGGCCCGGTTCATCACCACCGTCAATGCCCTTTTGGACACCCTTATCAACCGGGTGGGCGTATAAATTGCGAGGGAAGCCCTGCTTTGAGACGAAAGCCCGAATATGGGGGCTTCTTACCCTATTGCGTAATGCAATGAGCAAATACCGGGCGTCTGTAAGACAAGGCTGGTTAGCGGCAGGTTAATCAGCCTTGTCCTAGGGGAAGGCTGATTGCGTCCTTGGCTGGATGCAATCAGCCCTTTTTAGGTTTTTCAAGATAAGAGGAGAAGCGTGTGAGACGTATTGCGACCAATATGCCCAATGACGATGTGCAGTATTATCTTCGGCGTCAGGAAGAGGGGCTTTCCGCTATGCAATCGAAAATCGCCGGACAGCGGCGGATACGGGAACTGCGGGACGATCCCCTGGCTGCTTCCCACGCGGTGCGGTATGAGTCATACCTCGCCCGGCTGGAACGGTTTGAAAAGAACACCCTCTATGCCCGGGATCATTACAATGAGGTTGACGCCTATCTGAGGCAGGCCAATGATGTGTTACAGCGGGTCCGGGAGATATCCGTGCTGGGCGCTAATGGGACCTATGCAAAGGAAGATATGAAGTATATGGCCTTGGAGGTAAACGAGCTTTTGAAAGAGCTGGTTTCCCTTGCCAATGCCGCCGGTTCAGACGGCAAGCGGCTTTTTGCCGGGGACCGGGCCTTTACCGAGCCATTCCGGGTAGTGGAAGCCGGGGTAGCGGAGGGCGGGGAAGCTATGGTGGTCCGGGTAGAATACCGGGGCGCCGGATCGGCGAGAAAAGCTGAAATAACCGATCAGACCTATGCCCATTTGGATATTGGGGGAGGGGAGGCGTTCTGGGCGGAAAAAATGCAGATCTATTCCACCGTGGATGCGTCCCAATACCGGGCTGAAACCGCCGGGGTTATCTATGTGGACGGTGAAGCCATAACGGTCAGCCCTGGGGATACCCTGTATTCGATAGCGGCCAAGATCAATGAGTCCGCGGCGCCGGTTAAGGCCTCTGTTGATCCGGAAACCCGCGGGCTTGCCCTGGAAGGAACCAACGCCCATTTGATCCGCCTGGAGGATGGGGCCGCGACGGCGGAACGCCCCGCGTCACGGGTCTTGCAGGACCTGGGAATGATCAGCGCCAATACGGATCCCGCCGCGCCCAACTGGAGCGGCGCGGCCCGGGTAAGCGGCGGTTCGGTTTTTGATATGGCGATCCGCCTGCGGGACGCCCTGCTCCGGGGGGACGGCGATTTTATCGGCGGGCAGGGCATCGGCGGCATAGACCTGGCTTTGACGAACATACAGAGCCGGCTTGCCGCAAACGGAAGCCGGCAGGAACGGGCGGAAGCATCGTGGCAGCGGCTTAACCAGGAGATTCCCAATGTTGCCGCCGCTTTGAGCCGGGAATCCGCCTTGGATTATGCGAGCGCCGCCACCGATTTAAAGATGCTGGATTTTGCCCATAAAGCAACCCTGCAAACCGCGGCAAAAATACTCCCCCCAAGTCTTTTAGACTTTTTACGGTAAACCGGGAGCGTGGGGCTGTGAAGGTATTGAGCAAAGCCTATGGGGCTGTCGAGGTGGATGACCGGCAAAGGATTACCTTTCCCGGAGGGCTTTTTGGGTTTGAGTCCTTGAAGAGCTATGTGCTGCTGGACGCGGAACGGCAGCCCTTTTATTGGCTCCAGTCCACGGAGGTTGAACAACTGGCCTTCATCCTGGTGAGCCCCTTTCTCTTTAGACCTGATTATGAGGTGGATATCGGCGATGAGGATATGAAAGAAATCGGCGTCGCCGATCCCAATGAGGCCCTTATCTTTTCCATTGTAACCATACCGCAGGACGGCGTTATGACCGCGAACCTACAGGGACCCCTGATCATCAACCGGGGAGCCCGCCTCGGTATGCAAGCCGTCCTCAGCGATCCCCGGTGGAAAACCAAACATGATATTATGGGTGAGTTAGCCTCCGCAAGGAAAGCTCCATGTTGATACTATCCAGAAAAGTCAATGAAAGGATAATGATTGGAGAGGATATATCCATATCGATCATCGAGATACGGGGCGATCAGGTGCGGCTGGGGGTCAACGCGCCCAAGATGGTCAAGGTGTTCCGGCAGGAGGTCTTCGACGCGATAAGGGCGGAGAATAAAGCGGCGGCGGAATCCAAGCCCATATTTCCCGCATTCGATCTGGGGGTTAAACGGGACCCCTTCTAACCATGCTTCTTGTCCTTATTCTCTTCATAATGCGCGTTAAAATCAACGGCGATGGGGTAAAAAACATCCAGCAGGAGGGGATTGAATTGGGTCCCCCTTCCCTCCATTATTTTTTCCACCGTTGCCCTATGGGGAAAGGGCGGTTTATAGCTCCGCTCCATCCTGAGCGCGTCATAGACATCCGCGATGGACACAATCTGGGCTGAGAGGGGTATCATATCTCCTTCAAGCTGAAAGGGGTAGCCGGTACCGTTCCATTTTTCATGGTGGCTTAGGGCAATATCCTTAGCCATGGGATTGGGATAGGTGGATAAAATAAAGGCGCCGTTTTTGGTATGTTCCTGTATTATGGTCCATTCCCATTTTGAAAGGGGGCCTTCTTTATTCAAAATATCGTCGGGGGTCCCAATTTTCCCCACATCATGCATGGACGCGAGAAAGCCGATGTTATCGATAAAATCCGCGTCGATGCGGGCATTGCCGGAACTCTTGAAAAATTCCTCCGCAATCCGGCGGGAATAGAAATTAACCCGGGTAATATGTTTTCCCGTATTGTTATCCTTGAGTTTTGACGCTTCCAGCAGGCTCATAAAGACGCTCCGCAGGAGCCGCCGGTTTTCCAGGGTAACATCATCAAAAATAACCGCGAATTCAGAGGGGTTTTTTATATTCATATCCGCGATAAAGAGATAGACCCGGGTCTCTATGGTTGCCATATCCCGGGATTTCATCCGGGCCATGCCCTTCCAGGAATAGCCGTTTGCGCCGAGGGTTACCGCGTCCCGTATATTCCTGACATCCTCAATTTCAAAGGACCCGCCGAATATATCGATAAAATACCGTCCCTCTAGGTAAAAAAATCCGGTAAAAAGATTTTCGCAGGCCCTGTTGGCAAAGATGATTTTCATGTTCTTGTCGAGCAATAAAACCGGAAAAATACTATTGATAAAGGGGTTAAACTGAATGCGTTTGGCCGGCTTGCGCTCAGGCCGCTTGGGGGGTATGGCTTCCGGCGCTTCTTCTTCCGTTATTTCAAGAACCTCGGCTTCTTCGTCGCCGGGGAATTCAATGCTTTTTTTATGATTGCCCATACCCAACCATCCTTGCCGCCGCTCCCCGCTATATGCCGGCCTTCAATTCCGCGTCGCTTTTCCTTATATAGAGCGGGCCGTCAGCGCCTCCATTGTTATTGGCAACTATACTCCAATGGCGGGAATATTCCAAGAGTTCCCGGCATTTACTCCTTCGGTACGCGGGGTCGATCACAACCCGGTCTTTCCCCAAAAGGCCCTCTAGGGCATACTTGGCTGCGGGAGCGTCGGGACCGGTGAGCAGAACCGGTGCGCCGCCGGAGGCTCCCGGAAGTTCCGGGGCGCCGTGTATCGCGGCTGCCAGTTCCTGGGCTGTGGCATCCAGGTATCCGGTAAGCCGTTTATGTTTTTGGTAGAGGGCGGTGAAAAACCGTTGTTTTTTCGCATCGATCACCGGAACGACAAGGCCGGGCCATAGGGAGTAGGGGGCCGCTAAACAATCCAAGGTGGGCGCTGAAACCATGGGGATGCCCAGGGCCGCGGCAAGCCCCTTGGCCGTCGCAAAGCCGATCCGCAACCCTGTAAAGGAACCCGGCCCCCGCATACAGGCCGTCATCTGCAAGTCTTCCCGGTTCATGCCGGAACACCGGATCAGCCAATCCACCATGGGCATAAGCGTTTCAGCGTGGGCGGGGCCGGCGTCGAATTCCATATACCGGACCGCGTCATGGGAAGCAACCGCAACGGCTAAAACAGCGGTTGCCGTGTCAATGGCAAGGATATTCACGGTTTCTCATCCCAGGGAATGGGTTCTGAAGACCGGATACGAATAGTCCGCCTATCGCCGCTTTGGGGTTCCAGTTCAATGGTGATTGCCCCGGCGGGAATAGACCTTGGGATACGTTCGCTCCATTCGATGACGGACACCCCGTTCCCATAGAGGAATTCTTCCGCTCCCAGGGAGGCAAAATCAGCATCCCCCGCTAAACGGTAGGCGTCTATATGATACAGGGGGAGCCTTCCCGCATATTCAACAATTATGGTATACGTAGGGCTGGTTACCGCTTCCGGTACGCCGAGCCCGCAGGCTATCCCTTGGGCCAGACAGGTCTTCCCCGCCCCAATGCCGCCCCGCAGGGCCACCACGCTGCCTCCGGTTAAGAGGCGGGCGAGGCGCTCCCCAACGGCGGCGGTCTCCTCCGGCGAGGCGGATAGGATGACCAATTCAGCCAGGGAGTCCCCCAGCGTCGTCGAGGTCCTGTAAATATTTTTTTACTTCCCGTATCAAGGGCGCTAGAGGATAATCAACGGGATCAATGATGGTAACAAAAACCCCCCGTTGGCCGGTGGGCATTGTTTCTATGGTAAAATTGATCCTCCGCTCTTCGGTCTTATGCAATATTTCCAGAACGAGCATTCCAGAAAACAGCCTCCGGTAATAAATGGGCACATCTTTTCGTTCAATATCTTTTACCGTAACAACCTTCATATCCCTTATAATACCTTTCTCTCTCTAGTATACCGCCCCCCGCCGCCGCGGGGTATGGCGTTTTTTATGATACCGGGGTTCTATTTTGATAAACCGGGCATCAATAGACGTGTCCTAAAACCCGGTTGGTTTCAGAACAGCTCTAATCTTTATTATATTCAAATACCGTGGCGTTGATACTATTGGCCGCCCGCCGGGGAACCTTGGTGAATTTGATATGCATGGTGGCGTTTCCCGATCTTCCCCGGTTAAGCCGCAACACCTGGCCCAGGACCGCTATTTTGGCGGAATTCTCATGATCGAATTCAATTTTAAGCCTGGTACCCGCGTTAATGGACCCGCTGGTCGTGATTGCGCACCCCCCAATGGACAGGTCTATCAGATTCCCTGAAAAACGGCGGGGATCCACCTGCATCTTCAATTCTTTCCGCCTTTTGGAACCGCTCTCTTCCAGGGTAACGATTTGGTAGGCGCAACGGGACCCTATCTGCCGGCGTTTAAACCGCCGCTGCATCAGGCCCTTGGGTTTTCCAAGCCGGGCAAGCTCCAGCGCGGCACCCTTGGATGTTTTCGTGGCCCCGACCACTTGCGCCTCGCAAACAAACGCCTGGTTAGCCTTGGTAAAGAATGAAAGGGAACCCTTGGCGCCGTTGTTGATCTTGATAGGAATCCCACGGGCGTTAACTGGCGTAGTGACGAGTATATTGTTCCCCTTAGTTGAAACGATGCGGACCGGATACCCCTCTCCCCCAAGGGTAAAGACCGCCGACATATTCTCGGAAACCTGGGGGGCGCCGGTAACATTGGTATTTTTGACAGCTTCAATGGAATTCCTGACCGAAAAGAGGACGGCCATCTGCTTCTGCGCTTCTTCCTCCGTTTCCGCCGCCCGCTCGATATACCGGAACGCCCGCTTAAAATGCTTATCCAAGACTTCCGAATTGGCCAAAACCCTTTCAGGATCGTTGACGCCATTATTTTTAAAGACAAAATCCAAAATTTTAATCTGATCTTTATTTAATCCATAGGGTTTAACCAGCCGCCGCAGGGTAAAGGAACTGAATTTCTTCCCCGCCGCGGGTTCTTTGGTTTTCCGGTAGCCGGAAGACCCTTTGATTTTAGGACGTACCAGCTTTACGATCAGGGAAACCAGAATGATGACAAGGACAATAATCCCCAGGACAACCGCGGCTCTGGGATCGTCTTCTTTAAAATAATTATCCTGTAATAAATAAAAGGAAATTCTGGGAAATCGGAGATACATTGATCCCTCCCCCTATACTAATGATACAACCGAAGCCTTAATAGCGGCATAGAATGTCCGCAACCGGGGCGCGAGTTCGTATTCCGCTAAATCCCCCACCAATACCACATCCTTTGATTCATAGGCGGCTAACAATTCCTTCAACGCGGCGCAAAATTCTTCTAAAAAAGTATACACCGGAATTGAATCAATAACAAGAGCGTCTATCCCTTCCATTTTCGACTGGAGCAGGACAAAGAGCCGGAAAATTTTTTCCGTAATACCCGAAAAGAGGGAAACCGTTTCAGCAGCCCGTTTATCCTTACCGGTTTGAATATCCAGCGGTAATTCCTCAAGCCGCCCGGTGATTCCCCCAACCAGGGATTCCATCCGGGCATACTCTTCCCTTGGGTCCTTGAGTTCCCGAATCCGTTCATCCACCACCGTTAGGGCGCCGGTTTCCGGCCCGTACGCAAGGCCGGTTTCCTGTGTACGCCCGGTTAAACCGCCGTTGATGAGCTTGAAGAGTTCGGGATTTTCCGCCCTCAAGAAACTTGACGCCGCGCTGGTTTGCCAGTCCTCTTGAATACGCCGCTTTTCGTTAGGGGGCGCGGCGGTATAGGCTTCCAGGCATTCCCGGGCGTCTTGGAGCGCGTCTAGAATCAGCTCCGTTTGGGGGCAGACCTTGATATTTACGCTGTGGATTCCCTGCAAATCCCGGTTGAACACCTCAGGAACCGCGTTACCCGTGATCGATTCCCCATCAATTTCAAGCCCCTTTAACCGGTAGCCGGAACTCCGCAGCCAATCTTCCATCCCGGATAATAACTCCCCCATGGTCCGTTCCGAATCCAAGGTAATATCCGCTGGCTGTCCGTTAATACATATATCCATGATCTCTATCTCGGCATGTATCCCGCGTTTTTTAAGGGAAAGGCGCTCCGCCGGGGCGGCTCCCCGGTTCCCCGGCCGCCGCTCCCCTGGACGTACGCCCCGGTAAGCCGGACGGCCTTACCGGTTATTCGTAGTAGCCCGCCGGCTGAACTGATCGATGGATGTGGATAATTGCTCCATGCGATCATAGGAGGCTTCCATTTGGGCGTACTGATTTTTCAGACTTGTTTCCCTTGCCAGAAGCTGGCGTTCCAGGCTTTCGATACGCCTCCCGTCCTGGGTTATCCGGGAATCGATAGTTCCGGTTTTCAAGGCGATAAGTCCGCCGGTTTCCACATAGGGCTTCATCAATACGTCGATCCCATAGGCGATCCCGCTGTCCACAATCAGATCCCCGTCGGTGTCATTCCCAAAGAGCTGCCTCACCGCGGGCAACCGGGTTTCCAGCGCCGCGTCCAGGAGTTTTTCATCGATCTCCAGATACCCCCGCAGCCGGGAAGAATCATAACCGGAACTTGCGCCCGCCTTACGGATATCCGTGCCGACGCCGATTTGGGATAATAAGGCCAGGTCCTGTTCCGCCAAAGTAGGATAGGAGGAAGCGGCCAGCCGCTGTAATCTATTCTTAAATTGATTTAAGGTGGCGTCCCCGGAAAAAGTCCCCAGCCGCTGGCGGAATTCTTTTTGCTCCTCATCACTCAGGTAGCTTAATTCCTGAACCACCCGGTCGTCATTGCGGATAAGTACATTCACCTCGGCCATAAGGCGGTTATAATTGCCAACCAGGGCGATGATGGCATCCTTAATCGCGGCCCGGTCCGGTTCAACATCCAGCTTGACCGGTTTATCCGAAGGGTTCTTGAGGTGTACCGTTACCCCAGGAATAAGATCGGCAATCGTATTATCGGGCCGTTGTATCTCTATGCCGTCCATGGCTAACACCGCGTCCTGGGCTGTGGAAACCGCGTTCCGGGGCCGCGGGTCTCCCGGCGCTTGGGGATCAAAGACCTGGATATTCCTGATGGATACATCCCGGTGGGTATTATTATTGGTTACCTTGATAGACGCGATGGTCTTTCCTTCCGTAAAATCCGCCAATTGATACTGCTGTTTCTGAAACTTCGCCGAATCCTCAATAGGCGGCAGTTGTACGCCGCTCCCGTCGGTAAAGGTAAGGGAAATGACCTCCATATCGTCAACCCTGGCCGCCGGATCCGGGGGAGTCCAGGGGGGGAGGGAAACCGCCGCGTTATCGTTATCTATGGTTATGCCCCCATAGGTAATGGAACCGGCGGAAGGGATATCGGGTCCTGGGGGAGGCTGCGGGACGGGCGCCTTTTCGGTTTGGGCTTCCTGGGTAGCGATCTCTAGGATTAACACCATGCCTTCCGCCTGCAAGCCGGAGCTTACGGCAATCGCCGCGCTTTCTCCGGCTTTTACCGTAAGGGCATCCCCGGCAAGGACGGCTCCGGAACCGTCCTCCCCTTTGTGTTGAAAGGTTATTGTTTCGCCGTTAAGCGGAATATCCTGGCGGGCGTTAGGCGCCTGTTCCAGCAGGCCCGAATCAAGGGCAAGCTGTTCCATGGCGCCGGAAAAAACAAGCCGGTTATCCTCGCCGGTGATAAGGGATTCAAGCAACAGGGCTTTGCTTCCCTTTTGAACCGCGATCATGGATGCCTGAATTTTCTCCCGGCCCCTTCGGTTTAGGGTATCGATAAACTCCCGGAGGGTCCCCCCTCGAAAATTAAAGGACACCTCATCCTTCCCCGCCCGCAGAGTATACATACCGCTTCCAACGGCATAGGATTCTTCCAGGGGCTGGGATAAAAACCGATCCGCCTTTGCGACCTGTTTAATGGTAAAGTTCCGTCCTTGTTCCACCGCTTCACGGGTGGCGGTACCGGTTAGCGCTGTTTCATCCTGGCTTTTGATAATCCGGTCGTTAAAGGGGTTCTGGTATGAAAAGAGCAACCGGGCGCTTTCCCGGAGCGTGTTCATCCGCCTGCCCACATCCTGCCAATAGCCCTTTTGATTCCGTAGGAATTCAAGGTTCTTTTCAACCCGGTCCTTGGGAATCCGTTCAACCTTCATTAGGTTTTCAATGAGTTTATCGCTGTTAAACCGGCTTGTCAGCCCCGGCATATAGATATCGGACATGTCTGCCTACGCTTTCCTTGTTTAGGATTAGGGAGCCGCTAAAACACCGGGTACGGCAACGGCCTTTACGAATTGGTTTGAAAAAGGATATTACTAGGGAAGCGCTGATGCGCCGCAAGGCCGGGTAAATCCGGGACCTAATCAGCGTTTTCCTAGGCATTCAAACCCACGCATCAATATAGAAAGCCGTTGAATGTATGGCGGCTCCTGTTCAACAGCTGAATTTCTTCCGGCGGTAATATTTTAATCACCTCATTGGTATACGGATCCAGTACCTTGACCGTAACCTCATGGGAAGTATGATCTACCATAAATTTCAGCCTCCGGTTAAAGGCGGCCTCGATCCGCTTTACTTCCATAGCAAGTGAACGGCCGGCAAGCGCCTTATCCGTTTTGCCGTTCTTCCCAAGCAACGGCGCGGCAAGCGGCGCAATGCCTGCCCGGTTGATCGGCGCGGCGGATTGCGCATACGCATATTGGAAAGCGTTATACCTATCCCGGTAAGATTCCGGCGGGGGAACGCCGGTTCCCGCCATCAGTAAACCCATAGTTACCTCCCTTCCCTCCAGTATAGCAGGAGGCTGCTCAAGCCCTCTTGGGGGCTTGAGGGCCCCGTAATAGTATAAAAGGGGTTGCCCCCTCATTGAAAAAAAAGACGGAGAAGGGCGCGAACTTCTCCGTCTTGCGTTTCAAAAGACAACGTCCAGAGGTCTCTTGTTACGCAAAATCACCTGTAACCTAGCCTAAAAGCTGCAGTACCGACTGGGTCCGCATATTGGCCTGAGCCAGCATCGCGGTCCCGGACTGAGAAAGGATCTGATCCTTGGTATAGCCTACCATCTCAGAGGCCATGTTCGCATCCCGAATGCGGGATTCAGAGGCCTGAAGATTCTCCGCGGCAATCGCCACGCCCTTTGCGGCAGTCTCAAACCGGTTCTGATAAGCGCCTAAATCGGCCCGTTGCTTGGAAACAATCTGCAACGCCCCATCCAGTGTACCAATCGCCTGATTCGCGTCATCCGCAGTCTGGATATTGATGAATTCATCTCCGCCCTGGGCTCCCTGGATTCCAAGGGCCTGAGCGGTCATGGTGCCGATATAAACCGTCTCATTCTGATCTATATTGGCTCCAACCTGGAACCGCATAACCTCGGGGCCTTCAGTCGCAAACCGTCCGGTTAATAACCCCATGCCGTTGAACTGGGCATGGCTCGCAATCCGGTTTACCTCATCCACCAATTGGGAAACTTCCACCTGAATCTGCATCCGATCCTCTTCGGTGTAAATACCGTTGGCTGATTGGACCGACAGTTCCCGGAGCCGATGCAGGATATCCTGGGTCTCTTGAAGGTACCCTTCGGTAGTTTGAATAAAGGACACGCCGTTATTAATATTGCGTTCGGCCTGATTCAAACCCCGTACCTGGGCTCGCATTTTTTCGGAAACCGCAAGACCGGAAGCATCATCCGCCGCCCGGTTAATCCGCTGGCCGGAAGAAAGTTTCTCAATGCTCTTCGCAATATCGGCCTGCGTTACACCCAAGCTACGATTGGCGTATTGGGCGCTCATGTTGTGATTAATTATCATATAACCCTCCGTGCAATTGTTTCCTCAAGGTATCCGTCACCTGAGGCAGTGCCGTACGATCAGCTCCTTCGAAAGAACGTTCGCGCCGATCCTTCCGCGTTTACTGAATAACGGAACAGACCGTTTATCCTCGAAAGGGGATAAACGATCCGTACCGCCGTACATCCTCATGGAAACAACCGGTATGGGTTGCAAGTTTTTAGCTTCCGCCCCGCCGGCATCCTCGTGTTAACGAGAGGGTTTTTGTCAAAGAACACGGCCCGCCGGTTTTTCAACCAGCTTCACAGTTTCAATATAATCTATTATTGAAGAAGTTGCAAGACCCCATTTGTTCTTTGATTAGCCTGAGCCAGCATAGCGGTCCCCGCCTGG
The DNA here is from genome assembly GCA_031279975.1 of Treponema sp. GTDB lineage: Bacteria > Spirochaetota > Spirochaetia > Treponematales > Breznakiellaceae > JAITHL01. Next base: position 13,763 of record JAITHL010000074.1, read on the forward strand.
GTGAGGATCTGCTCCCGCGTATACTCAACCATTTGGGTCGCCATATTGGAGTCCCGGATACGGGATTCCGAAGCCTGGAGGTTTTCAGCCCCAATGTCGATGCCGACAACCGCGTGTTCCATCCGGTTTTGATAGGCCCCCAAATCCGCCCGCTGTTTGTTGATCCTTTGAATAGCGGCATCCAAGGTTCCGATGGCCCGGTTGGAATCGTCGGAAGTTTCGAGGCTGATGAATGTTTCACTCCCCGCATCCCGGATTCCAAGCCCTTGGGAGGTCATGGTTCCAATAAACACCTGTTCCCGCTGATCCATATTGGCGCCAATATGGAACCAAATAGAAGCGGTTACCACATTTTGTCCGTCCACCCGGGCAAAACGGCCGGTAAGCATATTCATGCCGTTGAATTGGGCATGGCTGGCAATGCGATCAATCTCATCGACCAACTGAGAGACCTCTACCTGGATATAGGTGCGATCCTCTTCGGTGTAAATCCCGTTGGAAGACTGGACCGCCAGTTCCCGCAGGCGCTGGACAATAGATTCGGTTTCATTCAGATAGCCTTCGCTGGTCTGGATAAAGGAAATGCCGTTGGCGGCATTGGCGGAAGCCTGCTGTAAACCCCGAATCTGTGCCCGCATTTTTTCGGAAACCGCGAGGCCGGAAGCGTCATCTCCCGCCCGGTTGATCCGCTGGCCGGAAGACAATTTTTCCATTGTTTTGCCGACCGCTTCCTGGGTTACTTTAAGAGACCTCTCGGCAAACATTGCGGAGAGATTGTGGTTGATGATCATTATCATCCTCCTTGATAGTTGGTATCTCGGGCGTCCGTGCCTTTGATTTGCCATTAATCCTCTTGTTGAACGCTCCGGAGCCTATGCGCCAGGAAAATCCCCCCTGGTTTTTTGCCGGACCCGTTCTTGAAAAACCGCCGCGGACGATTTCTCATCAAGAAAACTAATCTTTTATTTTTATCGGTCTTTAAACCGCGGGGCTTTAGTCATTGTATGCGGGAACCGCTTGTTAGCGCGTCCCGATGGCAATACCGGTTGCCTTGACGCTGATCAGCATTACCCTCGAACCTATGATTCGGGGTATTTGCATGCTTCGTTGCGCAAATACGGGTAAGAAGGACCGGTTGCGGGCTATAGTCCGCCTCCGCGATTTGAATTCGGACCAAAGGCCCCTATCAGCGCTTCCCTAGCGCCCATGGCAAAATTTGTACTTTTTCCCGGACCCGCAGGGGCAGGGATCGTTACGGCCTACCTTGGGATAGGTTCTTACAACAGTAACCGCCTCTGGGACCGGCTGGGGCGCCGCGCCAAATCGCCGTCCGGCGTTTTTGGGTTCCCGGGCTGAAACCGGCCCGCCGGCAAAAGCGCCGAGGCTGCCGTGGCTTGCGGACTGGGCCAGGGCCGGCCGGCGGGGGGCTTCCCGTTCCCCGGCGGCCTGTATGCGGACCAGATGCAAACGGGAGGCGATTTCCTGCCGGATGGTATCGATCATCCTATCAAATATCTGGAAGCCTTCGATTTTATATTCCGTGAGGGGGTTCTTTTGGGCATAACCCCGAAGATATACCGCCTCCCGGAGCCCCTCCATGTTTTCCAAATGATCCAGCCATTTCCGGTCGATGGATTGGAGATACTGGATACGGATAAATTGATTCAGATTTTCCTGCCTTGCCAGTTCTTCCTTCTCATCCATATCCTTTTCCAGGTCCCCCCGTATCAGCTCGTGGAGCCGCTCCGGGGAATTGGGATGCTCCTGGGGCAGGGTGTAGCCGAATTGGTTTTTTAAATAGCCGCCTAATTCCTGCAAGGCTTCCCCCGCGCCTTTCCGCAGGGTATTCTGGTACTGTTCAACAGCCTTGGCAACCATTTCGCCGGTGGCGCCGTTGATCCGGGCCTTGAGGCCAGGGTCCTGGAGTATGGCGTCCCGCTGTTCATAGATAAATTTCCGCTGCTGGTTCAGTACGTCATCGTATTCTAAGAGATGTTTGCGTATCTCAAAATTCCGCTCCTCCACCTTCTTTTGCGCCCGCTCTATGCTCTTATTAAGCCAGGGATGGTAGATAGGTTCCCCGCTTTGCATCCCGATCTTGGTCATGAGGTTCTTGATATTATCCCCCCCAAAGAGACGCATCAGATCGTCTTCCATGGAGATAAAGAATTTTGACCGTCCCGGGTCTCCCTGCCGGCCTGAGCGCCCCCGGAGCTGGTTGTCAATACGCCGGCTCTCATGCCGCTCGGTGCCGATGACATAGAGCCCCCCCTGGGACTTTACCTCCCCATAATCGGCCTTCCATTTTTCATATTCTTCTTTATAACACTCCTGATACCGCTCCGGGCTTGCTTCGCTTCCGGCCCTTTTCCGCGCCCGGTGCTCAGGGCTTCCCCCCAGCTTGATATCCGTGCCCCGTCCGGCCATGTTGGTCGCTATGGTTACCGCCCCCCGGGCCCCGGCTTCGGCGATGATCGCCGCTTCCCGGGCGTGGTTTTTTGCGTTTAAAACCTCGTGCCGGACCCCCCGGCGGGTGAGAAGGGCTGAGATACGCTCGGATTTTTCAATGGAAACCGTTCCCACCAACAGGGGCTGGCCTTTTTTATGGGCCTCGGCGATCTCATCACAGAGGGCGTTGAGTTTTTCCTGTTCGTTGAGATAGACCACATCATCCTCATCAATCCGGGCAACCGGCAGATTGGTGGGGATGACCACCACGTCCAGGTTATATATCTTGGCAAATTCCACCGCCTCGGTATCGGCGGTGCCGGTCATCCCGGATATCTTGGCATAGAGGCGGAAGTAATTTTGAAAGGTGATGGTTGCCAGGGTCCGGTTGCGCTGGGCTATTTTGATCCGTTCCTTTGCTTCAATGGCCTGATGCAGGCCGTCGGAATAGCGGCGCCCGAAGAGTATCCGCCCGGTAAATTCATCAACGATTTGGACCTGCCCATCCTGGACCACATAGTCCACGTCTATATGGAAGAGTTTATGGGCCCGCAGGGCTTGGGTAAAATAATGGAGGTATTCAAAGTTATCTTCATCAACAATGGCGCCCTTTATCAGGTTTCGTTTTTTAAGGAGTTCCTCGATTTTTGCCAGCCCCGCGTTGGTAAAGGATATGCTCTTGTTTTTTTCATTGAGTTTATAATCCCCCACAACCTCTTCGCCCTCGGCTTCATCGGGATATTCGCCGTTTTCTTTTTTCCGGACCTCCTCCAGGCTTCCCAAAAGACGATCCACCTCGGCGTATTTAAAGGTATCATCCTCCGCCGCGCCGGAGATGATCAGGGGCGTCCGGGCTTCGTCAATGAGGATGGAGTCAATCTCATCCACCACGCAAAAGTTATGCCCCCGCTGAACCCGGCCCTCAAGGTCCCAGCGCATATTGTCCCGCAAATAATCAAAGCCGAATTCATTATTGGTTCCATAGGTGATGTCGCAGGCATAGTTCTGTTTCCGCCGTTCATTGTCCATGTCCGAGAGTATGGCGCCCACCGTGAGGCCCAGATACTTGAATACCGGCCGCATCCAGCCGGCATCCCGCCCGGCGAGATAGTCATTCACCGTAACCACATGGACCCCCATGCCGGAAAGGGCGTTCAGGTAGGCGGCGGCCACGCTCATCAGGGTTTTCCCTTCCCCGGTTTTCATTTCCACGATTTTTCCCTGGTGGAGTACAATAGAGCCGAGGACCTGCACATCATAGGGGCGTTCCCCCAGGTTGCGCCGGGCCGCTTCCCGCGCCAGGGCAAAGGCTTCGGGCAACAGATCGTTTAAACCTTCCCCCTGGCGGTACCGTTCCCGAAAGTCCCCGGTTTGCCGGGGAAAGTCCGCCGCGGACAGGGAAGCGGCCCAGGCTTCTTTTTCGTTTACCGCGTGTAATATAGGAAGAAGCGTCTTCAGGTCCCGTTCATGCTGGGAGCCAAAGAGGGCTTTAATTATTTTTTCAAACATAGGGTTCTTCCCATATTACACCATGGGGTAAGCATTGACAAGCCTCCCGGCCTTGTCTAAGGTGGAGCCATGCCTGTGCTGTTTGTCCTGCTGGGAACGGCGGGGCTCCTATTCCCCGCTTGCGCCAAGGAGGGCCTTCCCGCAGTGGTCCGGGAAGACCGTTTTACCCTGGATATTGGCCGGATGGAAGATGAGATCGATCTTTTCAACCTGGAGCATACCAGACGCAAGACCGCCTTGGCCATGCGGAACGGCCTCTTCTATATTGCCAATGGGAATGGGGAAAAGGTAGTCCGGTATACCTCCTATGGGGATATCCTGTTTATGATTTATAACGAAGAGACGAACCCTCCCCCCCTTACCTTGCGAACCGGCCCCGGTGATGCCAAATCCCTTGCCGCCCGCTGGGCGGTCTCCCATCCCCTCTTGGAACCCGGGGCTATCGCTGTGGATTCCCGGAACCATAGTTATGTGGAAGATCGCTTCCTTGATGAACGGTATGCCTTTGATCCGGAAAACAACGCCCTCTTATCCAGCGTGGTGCTCCATTTTAACCAGGACGGGCGGTTTGCGGGGCGCCTGGGGCAAGAAGGGGTAGGCGGAACCCCCTTCCCCCATATCACCGGCCTGTATACATCCCAGGAGGATGAACTGGCCGTGGTATGCCGCCATACCACGGGCTGGCATATATACTGGTTTGACGCCGCCGGCATCCTGCTCTATAGCATCCCCTTGCAAAACAGCGGTATTCCCCTGCTTCCCGGCAGGCCCGGCGTCTTCCCCTTGGTGGACGCGGTTATGGCGGCTCCTGATTCCCGGCGGCTCTTTATCAAGGCGGATTACTACCGGGATACCTTTGACGAGTCCGCCAATACCCGGTCGGGGGGCGAACCGGAGGGTTCGGCGATCTGGATTATGAACGCCGAAAACGGGGCCTATGACGGCTCCCTTGCGCTTCCCTTTTTTGAATACCCCCGGGATGAGCATAACCAGAAATTTACCGGGCAATTCCTCTATTCCATGATGGGGGTGATGCGGAACAACCAGGTTTTCCTCTCCTTTCCTATTGAGGGGGGCTATTCCCTCCTTATTATAAACGCCGATTCCCAGGAGCGCCGCCGGGCTTTTATCCGGGTGGATCGGGAGGAGCTCCATTATACTACCTTCCATATATCTCAAGAGGGAATTATATCCGGAATTTTGGCGACTAATTGGCAGGCGCGTATCGTTTGGTGGCGCGCCGATAGGCTTGCGGAGGAGTTATCATCATGATATCGAGAAAGTTGGTAAGCGCCGGCGCCGCGGCCGCGCTTGACCGGGAAGCCGCATCGGACTGGGGGCTGCATCCCTTTGCCCTGGTGGAGGCGGCGGGCAGAACCTGCGCGCGGGTTTTGGTGAAGTCCGGTTTTTTCAAGGAGCCTTCCCCCAGGATATGCGTACTGGCGGGATCGGGCAATAACGGTGCGGACGCGCTGGTTATGCTGCGGGCCCTTATATTGGACAAACGGGCCGGGCCGGGGAATTCCCTGGTTTTGGTGAACCGGCTTTCCGGGATGGAAGCGGTAAGCCCCCGGTCGGAAGCGCTCAAGGCTTTGGCCGCCCTGGAAGTTCCGGTTCGGCTCTGGGAGGGGGGGGAATCCCTGTTTCAGTGGAACGCGGACATCGTGATCGACGGGATCGCGGGAACCGGCCTCCGGGGACCCCTCCAGGATATTCCCGCCGACATGGCCGGGGCGCTTCAGCGCCTCAGGCAAGAAGGTCCCGGCCGCCGGAACGGGGGAAGGCGTCCGCTTATCCTGTCGATTGACGTTCCCTCTGGGCTTTTTGACGGCTGGCATCCAGGGATGCCGATCCTGCAAGCGGACCTAACATTAGGCATAGAACCCCTGAAGCTGGCCTTCTACAAACCGGCTGCCAGGATTTTTGGGGGGGGCCTGTTGCCGGTGGGGGGCATATTTCCGCTTCCACTAATGGACCGCTACGGGGAGGGAGAACTCCTGCGATGGAAGGAACTTTGCCGGACTATGCCGCCCATCGCCCCTGACGCCTACAAATATAGCCGGGGAGTGGTGGAAATCCGGGCCGGTTCCCCGGGCAGCGCCGGCGCCGCCCGTATTGCCGCCCGGGGCGCCCAGGCCGCGGGGGGAGGGATGGTCCGGCTCCTGGTGGATGACGCCCTATATCCGGTACTCGCCGCATCGGCGGGGGGCATCATGGTTGCCCCGGCCTCCGCCGGGGATGGGAATGGCGGAGAAGAGGGGCGTTTTGTTCCCGACGCGGTGCTCCTGGGTCCCGGCTGGGGGAGGGGGGCGGACCGGCAGCGGGCCTTAGAAGCGGCCCTGGTCCGGGAAAAGAACGGAACGCCCCTTATCCTAGACGCGGATGCCGTCGCCCTGGCTCGGGGGCGCCGTTTCAGCGGACATGCGGTGCTTACCCCCCATCCGGGGGAGTTTACCGCCCTTACCGGGATACCCAAGGAACAGGTTTTGGCGGATCCGGTTCCCCTACTGAGGCGGACCGCTCAGGAGATCGGCGGGGTACTCCTTTTCAAAGGGCATGTTCTGTATATTGCCGCCCCTGATGGAAGGCTGGGGGTGCTTGACGGCATGGCTCCGGTCCTGGCGGCCGGGGGGACCGGGGACCTTTTAGCGGGTTTTTGCGCCGCCCTCGCGGCCCGGATGCGGCGGTCCCCGGAAGGCTTTGACGGCTACGCTTGCGCCGCCATTGCCGCCGCCCTCCTGCTCCAGACCGGGAAATCGGCCCGCGGCTTTCTTGATCCCCTGGAATTGGCGGATACCGCGGCGGCTTTGGCTGGAAAAGCCTGGCTCTAGGGAACCGCTGATTGCGGACCAAGGGTCCGAAGTCCATTTAATCAGCGGTTCCCTAACAATCAGCCCTTCCCGGCGAGAAGGGGAGTGCGTAGCCGCGTTGCGCGGCAGCGGTTGGCATTGCGTTTGGTTGTATGGTATAATTAAAAATAATTCCGTAACAAATGCGGCTGTTCCACAATGCTTGATGTTGGAACAGGCTCAAAGGGGAAGGGGTAAACCATGGATATAATGGATATTGTTGCCCGGATGGTGAGCTTCTTGGGTAAGACCTGCGGGGAGCATTGCGAAGTGGTACTCCAGGACCTGCGGGACGATAAACGCTGTATCGCGGCCATTGCCAACGGCCATGTCAGCGGGCGTTCCGTCGGCTCTCCCCTGACGGACCTGAGCATGAAACTGGTTAATCAGGGAATATGGAAGACCCAGGATTATGTGTGTAATTATACGGGAAAGACGCCGGACAACCGGATACTCCATTCATCAACCTTTTTTATCAAACATGAGGGGGCCTTGCTGGGGATGCTCAGTATCAATATCGATACTACAAAATATGTTCAATTGAGCGAGGGTATTCTCAACTTAGTGGGGATGACCTCGCTGGCCCCCCAGCCGGCGCCGGGTTTGCTGGCCGCCGAATCCCAAGCCGAAAATTTCTATGAAAATATCGAGGAAATCGTTCGGTCCGTATTGCTGGGCCTGGGCATAACCGAAACCCCCAAGGAACCGTTTTCCCCGGAGGAACGGCTGGCGATACTAGAGGGGTTGCTGGAGCGCGGGGTATTCCTGTTGCGGGGCTCGGTCTCCGCCGCGGCTGCCAAACTGCGGTGCTCCGAACCGGAGCTTTACCGGTCCATCAGCTTCATTAATAGAAGAAAAGCCCAAGCCGGCAAGGGGGGGCATGATGGATCAGGATGATCAGGATAGGGAAAATTTAGTATTCTATTATTCACGGGAAAAGCGCCTCGCCCGGTCCTCCCAGCGGGTGCGGGACCTCTACGCCCTCAGGGGCGGCAAAAAGCCTTCATTCCTGGGAACCCTTATTCAGACCCGTTCCTCCGCCATGCTGTTTATCACCATACTCTTGGTAGGGGTTTTCCTTTTTTTTACCGCCCAGGGGAGGGGCGGAAAAGGCGGGGCTGCCCTTGGGGGGAACCGCCTAACCGTTTCAGGCCGCCTGTACCGCGGGGCGGCCTATCTGACTATAGGGAAAAAGGCAGGCTCCCCAAACGCCTATACCGGCCCGGTGGAAATAGCGGTTTCCATCCCGCAAAAAAAGGACGGTGAAGCCCCGCCGGTGGAAACCCGGAGGGTCTTCTTTTCCCTTGCCCCGGAGGAGAAGTTTGAGTTTTCCGTTCCCTTCCAGGCGCCCCGTTTGGCGTTGCTCCTAAAAGCTGGAGAAGCCCTGGCGTCCTTAACCATTAAGACCGATGGATAGGGGGAGGCTCCCCGCTGTCAAATAAGCGGGGGGAGTCGCGGATTGCTTTGTAATCCGGCCCCTACGGCGAGCGTTGTTCCGCCGTACCCCCCAGCGGGAGGCTCCCCCGTCTAACCGGGGGAGCTTGCAATCTAAAATATTCTTGGGATACCATTTGCCCATGTGCGCAACTTTGACGCTGAAACCGGGAACGCGCCTCTATTTTGTGGGGATCAAGGGAACCGGGATGTGCGCCCTGGCGGAACTCCTGCATAAGGCTGGCATCCAGGTGTCCGGGTCGGATCGGGAAGAGGTCTTTTACACCGACGCCATACTGCAAGACCTGGGGATACCCTATGCCGCCTCCTTTGCGGCGGAACGCCTGGCGGGACCCTTTGACGGGGTCATTTATTCCGCCGCCTATGATCCAGAAACCCATCCCGAATTGATAGAAGCCCGCAAGCGGGGCATACCCCTGTGGAAGTATCCCGACGCGTTGGGCGCCTATTCCGCGGGATTTAACTCATCCGGGATAACCGGGGTGCACGGCAAGACCACCACCACCGCAATGGCCGGTGTTCTGGCCCGGGCTGTGGGACTGCCGGCCCAGATACTGGCGGGAAGCGGTGTGCGCGGCTTTGGCGGCCATTCAACCCTGCGTTTGGGAAATGTCTACTTCATCGCCGAAACCTGTGAATACCGCCGGCATTTCCTCGCCTTTCATCCCCGGCGCATCGTATTGACCAGCGTGGAAAGCGATCACCAGGACTATTATCCCACCTACGAATCTATTCGGGACGCCTTTCTTGAATACATCGGGAAGCTGCCCCCCGGAGGGGAATTGATCTACTGCGCTGATGATCCGGGGGCCCGTGAAACCGCTGAACGGGCTTATCAAGCCCGCGGCAAGGGGGAGCTTACCCTCAGCCCCTATGGGTTTAGCGCCGAGGGAAAATTCCGGCTGGAGGAGTACCGCCTGGACCGGGAAAGCCAGGTCCTGCGGCTCCGGGGCCTTCCCCAAACGCGGTTCCGCCTGCGCATCCCTGGACGGCACAGCGCCCTGAACTGCGCGGCGGCCTTGGCCTTGACAGACTCCCTCCTCCGGCTGGAATTCGGGGAGGCGGGATGGACTGCGGAGCGGCTGGAGGGCGCCCGTAAGGCCCTGGAAGATTTTCAAGGCAGCAAACGGCGCTCAGAGGCGCTAGGCGAGGCCGGAGGCATCCTGTTTATGGATGATTACGGCCACCATCCAACCGCCATCAGGACAACCTTGGCGGGCCTGCGGGAATTTTATCCCACGCGCCGGATCGTCCTCAGTTTCATGTCCCACACCTATACCAGAACCGCCGCGTTGCTGGAGGATTTCGCCGCGTCCTTTGGGGACGCCGATACGGTCATCCTCCATAGGATATACGGCTCCGCCCGGGAGGAATACCGGGGAGGGATAACCGGGGAAACCTTGTTCCAAAAAACCAAAGCCCTGCGCGGGCAGGTCTACTACCAGGAAGAACCGGAGGAAGCGGCGGCGCTTTTGGAATCCCTGCTGCGTCCGGGGGACCTGTTCATCACCATGGGCGCCGGGGATAATTGGAAACTGGGCCGGCTGCTGCTGGAGCGGTATGGGGGGAGCGGCGCGTGAAAAGCATGACCGGCTATGCCCGCGCCACCCGGCAGGACGGGGGCCTTGCCTGTACCCTTGAAATCAAGGGATACAATCACCGTTTCCTCGATATTCAGGTGTTTACCCATCCTCCCTTGCCGGCCTTGGAACCGGATATCCGGGGGTATATGGCGAAGCGTTTCAGCCGGGGTAAAATTGAAGTCAGTATCAAAATTAAGGATTGCGATGCCCCCATCGCGGTGGCGATCAACCGGGAAGCGGCCCGGTCGTACCGGGAAGCGGCATCCCGGCTGGCGGAGGAATGCGATCTGGATGAAAAGCCCTCCCTGGCGCTCCTGTTCGGCATGGCGGGGGTGCTGGAGATTGAAACAACCCGGGACGAAGCCCGGTACTGGGGGATCATTGAACCGGCCTTGTACACGGCGGCGGATCAATTTGAGGCCGAGCGGGTTCGGGAAGGCCGGCGTACCGGGGAGGATATTCGCGCCTATATCGATATTTTGGAACGGATGAAGGAGAAAATAAGCGTCCAGGCGCCGCTTTTGGAAGCCTCTTTGCAAGAGCATATCCGCGGACGCTTTGCCGAAGTTTTGGGTGACGCGGTTGATGAAACCCGGGTCCTTACAGAAACCGCGGCGTTGCTGATGAAGTATACCATCGGCGAAGAACTCTGCCGGCTGGGCGCCCATTTGGAGGAATTCCGGGAGGAAGGCGCTGGAAACGCCGCCGCCGGTAAAAAACTGGATTTTCTCTGCCAGGAGATTAACCGGGAGATCAACACCATCGGCTCAAAAACCCCCCAGTTGGAAGTAAGCCGGGCGGTGGTAGCCATGAAGGAGGCGTTGGAAAACATCCGCGAACAACTGCGGAATGTGGAGTAGCGCCGCAGCCCCCGTAGGCGCCCCACAGCCCCCGGGTAACCGCCGGGAGGCATGTGGGGCTATGGTTTACTTATGGTGATGCCCCGCATAGTGGATGTGCCAATACTCATGTTCGGCATGTTCATTGCCCATGAGGGTCTTCCACTCGTTCATTACCGGGTTCTGTTCAACGCTGTTGAAGGAGTATTCCTTATCGGCCAGGTACAGCCCCTTTGCCCGTTCTTCCTTCACCGCCCAAGACGCGGGGGGCTGGCCGCCGCCGCCTATGCAGCCCCCCGGACACGCCATCACTTCAACAAAGTCAAAGTGTTCGCCCCCTTTGATCCGCTCAATGATCGCGTCAGCGTTGGCAAGGCCGGAAACCACCGCGACCTTGAGGACCGTATCCCCCAGTTTGATGTCCGCGGTTTTAATCCCCTCAACCAGCGCGCCAGACTTGGGATCGGGCTTGGGAATGCCCCGGATTCCCGATTCCGCAAGGGCAAGGTAGTTTTCCGGCGTGTCCAGTTTCAAAACATGGAGCGCGTACCGGAGCGCCGCTTCCATAACGCCGCCGGAAACGCCGAAGATCACCGCCGCGCCGGTGGTATTGCCCCACTTTCCCTCGATGGCCTCCGGCTCAATGGCGGCATAGTCAATGCCCGCTTCCTTTATCATGCGGATAACTTCCTGGCTGGTAAGCACGAACTCAACGTCCAGCTTATCGCTGGACTTGAATTCATCCCGCTTGCCCTCATACTTCTTCGCGGTACAGGGCATGATGGCGCCCCGTATGATGTCCTGAACGCCCTCCTTTTTGTAGGTGCCCGCATAGAGCTGCATCGGGGACTTGGTCGTTGAGACATGGGGCATCACTTCGGGGTGGTGCTTCTCCACATACTGAATCCAGGCGGGGCAGCAGGAGGTAAAAAGCGGCCACTGGGGATTGGTTTTAAGGCGTCCCAGGAGTTCCGCCGCCTCCTGAATAATCGTCATATCGGCGGCGGTGTTCGTATCGTAGATTTCGGCAAACCCGATACGGCGCAGGGCGGCGACCAGGCGTCCGAAGGTATTATCCCGCGGCGGGATGCCGAAGGCGTTTCCCACGGCAACCCGCACGGCGGGGGCTATCTGTACGCTCACCTTCTTGGACTTGTCGCTCAAGAGCTTCCAAACCTTGGCCGTATCGTTCCGCACGGTAAGTGCCCCGGTCGGACAAACCGCCGCGCACTGGCCGCAGCCTACGCAGACGGAATCGCCGATGTCCTTTTCGCCGACGCAGGAAACAAGCATCTCCGAGCCGCGGTGGGCAAAGTCAATGGCGCCGACATGCTGTATCTCGTTGCACATGCGGATACAGCATCCGCAGAGTATGCACTTTGCGGTGTCCTTGGTAATAGAGGGGGCGGAGCAATCAAGTTTGGGTTCCGGCGAGTGCTGGGGATACCGGACGCCGGTAATCCCATACCGGTCGGCAAAGGCTTGGAGCTTGCAGCGGGTGCTGTTGTCGCAGGCCGTGCAATCCCGGCAGTGATTGGCCAGCAACAGTTCCAGGATATTCCTGCGGTACATGCGGAGTTTGTCCGTGTTGGTCTTGATAACCATGCCGGGCTTGGGGAGGAGGGAACAGGAGGAGTCCAGGGACGCGCGGCCGGTGCGCTGATCGATAATCTCAACGAGGCACATACGGCACGCGCCGTAGATGGAGAGTTCCGGGGAGTAGCAGAAGGCGGGAATATCAATGCCCGCCCGTTTGGCGTGTTCAAGCACGTTTAAGCCCTTTTCAAATTCAACGGCAACGCCATCAATTGTAATAAATTGTTTATCAGCCATCTTATGCCTCCTCTTTTACAGCATCAAACTTACACTTCTCGATACAAGCGAAACACTTGACGCACTTTGCTTCGTCGAGTACGTAGTAGGCTTTCTTCTTACCCTCAAGCACCTTGTCCTGCTGGGAGATGGCCCCCGCGGGACAGGCCTTGGCGCACGCGCCGCAGCCCGAACAGTTCTGCGGATCAATCGAAAGTTTTTTGAGTTTCTGACATTCCCCCGCCGTACAGGTGTGTTTGTAGATATGGTCTTCGTATTCGTTGCGGAACCGTTTTAGGGTGCTCATAACCGGGTTCGGCGCGGTCTTGCCGAGGCCGCAAAGCGCCGCCTTGGAAACGGTGATGGAAAGTTCGTCAAGCAACGCGATGTCCCCGTCCCTTCCCGCGCCGGATACAATGCGTTCCAGGGTTTCAAGCATCCGCAGGGTGCCCTCGCGGCAGGGGACGCACTTCCCGCAACTCTCCTTTTGGGTAAACTTCATGAAGAAGCGGGCGATTTCGATCATACAGTTCGTCTCATCCATAACGACCAGGCCGCCGGAGCCGATGATCGCGCCGGCCTTGGGGACCGAGTCAAAGTCCAGGGGCATATCAAGGTCCGCTTCGGTAAGACAGCCGCCGGAGGGCCCGCCGATCTGTACCGCCTTGAATTTCTTGCCGCCCAGTATGCCGCCGCCGATATCATAGATGATTTCCCGGAGTTTCGTTCCCATCGGCACTTCGATGAGGCCCGTGTTGACGATCTTCCCGGTTAGGGCAAAGGTCTTGGTGCCCGGGCTTGTTTCAGGCCCGATCCGCTTATACCACGCCGCCCCCTTGTTGATGATGAGGGGCACATTGGCGAAGGTTTCCACATTGTTGAGAACCGTCGGCTTTTCGTAGAGCCCCCGCTGGGTTGAGCGGTAGCGTTTAACCCGGGGCATACCGCGCCGGCCCTCAATCGATCCCATGAGCGCCGAGCCTTCGCCGCAGACAAAGGCCCCCGCGCCCCGGTAAATGGTGAGCTTAAAACTGAAATCCGATCCCAGGATATGATCCCCCAGCAAACCCAGCTCTTCAGCCTGTTTGATGGCGGCCCGCAGGCGGGCGACCGCCCGTGGATACTCGGCCCGCACATAGATATACCCCTGGCTCGCGCCTATGGCCTTCGCCGCGATCAGCATTCCTTCTATTAACTGATGGGGGACCCCTTCCATGACGCTCTGATCCATGAACGCGCCGGGGTCTCCCTCATCGCCGTTACAGACCACATACTTAGGGGCCGCCTGTTCCCGGAGGGTGTCCGTCCACTTGTCGCCGGCGGGAAAGCCCGCGCCGCCCCGTCCGCGGAGATTTGAATCCTTGATCTCCCGGCACACCGCTTCGGGGGTCATGTCGAAGAGAACCTTCTCAAAAGCGCTGTAGCCGCCCACCGCCAGGTATTCCTTGATGGACTCGGCGTCGATTTCGCCGCACTGCTCCAGGACAATACGGGTCTGCTTTTTATAGAAGGGAATTTCCGCCTTTTTTAAGACCGGCTTCCCGTCGGGGCTCTTAAAGGCAAGCCGTTCCACCGGCTTCCCGTTTTTGATCGTCTGCTCAACGATCTCTTCCGCGTCTTCGACCTTGACCTTGGTGTACAGCCAGCCCTCGGGCTCGACCAAAACCAACACGCTCTGGTTGCAGAACCCGGGACAGCCGCCTTTTTTCAGGCCCGCCGGATGTCCCGGCTCTTCCTTGAGTTCCAGGGAACAGGGCGCGTTCTTTGCCTTGATGATCCCGGCCAGTTTTTCATATACGGCGAGGGACCCCGATGCGATACAGCCGTTGCCCGCGCAGACCAGAATTTTGCGCTTTTCAGCGTCCAGCGCTTTTTTGTAGGCCGCCTGCGCTTTTTTCAGCGCGTCTCTGTTTGCTAATGTTTGCATCTCCACACCCCCTTACTTGCCTGTCCGCAAAGCGTTAATGATTTCCGAAACCTGATCCGGCGTTACATTGGCGTGCACCTTGTCAGGCTGGCCCGCGGTGCTTACCATGAGGGCCGGCGCGAGGCTGCATGCGCCGAGGCATGCCACGGTCTGCACGGTAAACGCGAGGTCCCCGGTGGTTATCTTCTTTTCGGATAAGCCGAGTTCTTTCTGGAAGCGCTCCAGGTTGGGGATCGATTTGCGCACATGACAGGCCGTCCCGTCGCATACCTTGATGATGTACTTACCCTTGGGCTGGAGGGAAAAGTTCTCGTAGAAGGTCGCCACCCCGTAGATCCGCGCTTCGCTTACCCCGATTTTTTTCGAGATATAGGGAAAAATTTCCGGCGGCAGGTAGTTGTACCGCTCCTGGACGCCCTGGAGAATAGGGATAATCGAGCCCGGTTTGGCCCCCCAATCCTTGATTACGCCGTCGATGACGCTCAGATCAATCGTTTGACTCATTCCATTCGGTCTCCTTTGCTAAATTGCTTCATTATAGAATAAACCCGCCTTGGGAGGGTGTCAATGAAAAAATTACCGCCGCCGGCGCGGGGCGGCGGTCTGAAAAAAATTGCTTGCGCTAATCAAGGAAGGGGGCGTATACTGATCAAATGGGTTTGCCCGTCTAACGGATGGGCGGCGTTTTTTCGGGCGCCCTCAAGAACGTTTGGAGGTTTTTATGGCAGAAAAGATTGACTTCCCCAAAGAATTACTCGTTTTTATCGACGAATGGAAGGTAAAACCGGGTAGCCTTATCATGATTCTGCACAAGACGCAGGAAACATTCGGCTACATTTCGCGTCCCGCCGCGGAAAAAATAGCCGCGCTTACGGGAATCCCCCTGGCGCGGGTATACGGCGTCGTCTCATTTTATCATTTTTTTAAGACGACTAAACCTGGGAAGCATAGAATTTCAATCTGCTTGGGAACGGCCTGTTATCTCAAAGGGGGCGGCGACGCCCTTGAGGAGGCCCGCAAGCTGTTGAATCTCGCTCCGGGAGCGGTGACCGAAGACGGTCTCTTCTCAATCGATGAAGTCCGCTGTGTCGGATGCTGTGGTCTTGCTCCGGTCATGACCATCGGGGGCGATACCTATGGCAAAATCACCAAGGATAAACTCCCCGAGATTTTCGCTAAATATCGTTAAAGGAGAACAGTATGGCAAAATTGACGTTAGACGGACTGCGTAAATTGCGGGAGGCCCAGAAAACCGAGTTTCGCAAACTGCCCGGCCACACGCACTATATCCTTACCTGCGCGGGAACAGCCTGTCAATCGAATAAGGGCGAAGAGATATACAATAATCTCATCGCCGAGGCGCAAAAGCAGGGCGTGGGCGGCAAGGTGCAGGTCATCAAGACCGGGTGTTTCGGCTTTTGCGAAAAGGGGCCCATTGTCAAGGTGCTGCCGGAGAATTTTTTCTATGTCGAGGTACAGCCTGAGGACGCGCAGGATATTATCGCGGTCAACGTAAAGCAGGGCAAGGCGGTGGAACGGCTGTTCTGTAAGAAAGAAGACGGCTCCCCAGTGCCGCCGGCCACCGGCGGGGCGGACGATCTGCCGCCCATCAACTTTTACCAGAAGCAGATCCGGGTTGTCCTGCGGAACTGCGGGGTCATTAACCCTGAGATAATCAACGAGTATATTGCCAAGGACGGCTATATCAGCCTTGAGAAGTCCCTTTTTGAATGGAAGCCTGAGGATATCATCAATGAGCTCAAGGCTTCGGGGCTCCGGGGCCGGGGGGGCGCGGGTTTCCCCACCTGGATGAAGTGGGATACCACCCGCAAGGTCAGCGATCCGGTCAAATATGTGGTCTGCAACGCCGATGAAGGGGACCCAGGCGCCTATATGGACCGCTCGACCATTGAGGGGGACCCCCATTCAATCATCGAGGCCATGACGGTTTGCGGCAAGGCCATCGGCGCGAATACCGGGTATGTCTATATCCGGGCCGAGTACCCCTTGGCCGTCCGCCGGCTGGAGATCGCCTTGGCCCAGGCTAAGGACCTGGGGCTCTTGGGCAAGGACATCCTGGGTTCGGGCTTTGATTTTGACATTGAAATCCGCCTCGGCGCCGGGGCCTTTGTCTGCGGCGAGGAAACCGCCCTGCTGCGCTCCCTGGAGGGTAAGCGCGGTATGCCCACCCCCAAACCGCCGTTCCCGGCCATCGCCGGACTCTGGGGCAAGCCCACGGTGATCAACAACGTCGAGACCCTCGCCAATATTCCGGCGATCCTGGTGCGCGGCGGCGCGTGGTTCGCTTCCATGGGCACGGAAAAATCAAAGGGTACCAAGGTCTTCGCCCTTACCGGCAAGGTGCAGAATTCCGGCCTGGTGGAGGTGCCCATGGGCACAACCCTGCGGGAAATCATCTTTGAGATCGGCGGCGGTATTAAACACGGCAAGAAGTTCAAGGGGGTGCAGACCGGCGGGCCATCGGGCGGCATACTTACCGAAAAAGACCTGGATACCCCGATTGACTACGAGGGCCTTGCGTCCATGGGCTCGATGATGGGTTCAGGCGGCATGATAGTCATGGACGAGGACGACTGCGTGGTTGACGTGGCCCGGTTCTACATGGACTTCTGTGTGGACGAAAGCTGCGGCAAGTGTTCTCCCTGTCGTATTGGCACAAGCCAAATTCTGGCGATCCTGGAAAAAATCGCCGGAGGCAAGGGCGCGGAGGAGGACCTGGACAAACTCCAGGCCATCGGCAAGGCGATGCAGAAGGCGTCCCTCTGCGCCCTGGGCGGCACCGCGTCGAACCCGACCCTCTCAACGGTTAAGAACTTCCATGACGAGTATCTTGAGCATATCCGGGACCGCAAATGCCGGGCCGGTAAGTGCAAGAAGCTGGCCTGTTTTGAGATTGAGCTGGAACCGTGTATCGGCTGCGGGGCCTGCGCGAAGAAGTGTCCGGTGAACGCCATCACCCCCGTGGAGGGCTGGACGCCGCCCGCGGACGGCAAGAAAAAGAAACCGCCCATGGTTATTGATCAGGCCAAGTGCATCAAGTGCGCCGAATGTTTCAATAATTGCAAATTTGCCGCCGTCGTCCGAAAATAGCGGCCTAAGGTAAGGAGAAGATATATGGTAAACATAAAGATAAACGGCGTTCCCCTCCAGGTTGAGGATGGAACGTCCATTGTGGAAGCCGCGAAAAAGGTGAACATTAAGATTCCGACCCTCTGTTATAACCCCGATCTGCCCCCTTGGGCAGCCTGCGGGCTTTGTATTGTGCGCACCGCCGGGCCGGGTTCGCCCCGTATGGCGCGGGCTTGTACCACCGCCTGCGCTGAGGGCATGGACGTGATAACCCACGACGCCGAGCTTATCAAAGTGCGCCGCACGGTGTTGGAACTTATCTTGAGCAACCACCCCAACGATTGTTTGCAGTGCCCCCGGAACGGCTCCTGCGAACTCCAGACCCTTTCCGCCGAATTCGGCATACGGGTTAACCCCTTCGGCAGGCTGAAAAACAACCTTCCCATCGATGATTCGAACCCTTCGATTGTGCTGAATCCAGAAAAGTGCATCCGTTGCGGACGGTGCGTCAAGGTCTGCCAGGATGTACAGAACGTCTGGGCCCTGGAATTTTTGGGCCGGGGCATCCGGGGCAAGATCGCTAGCGCCGCTGACGTACCCCTGGGCGAGTCCCCCTGTATCAAGTGCGGCCAGTGTTCGGCCCATTGTCCGGTGGGCGCCATTTATGAGCGGGATGAGACCTCCGTGGTGTGGGATGCCCTGCTCGATCCCGCCAAGCATACGGTGGTCCAGTTCGCCCCGGCGGTCCGGGTGGGCCTTGCCGAGGAGTTCGGCATGGAACCGGGCTACCTGGTTACCAAAAAACTCTATGCGGCCCTGCGCAAACTTGGCTTTAAGACGGTCTTCGACACCAACTTCTCCGCGGACCTTACCATTATGGAGGAAGGGAGCGAACTGGTAAAACGGCTTACCGAAAAGTCCAAGGACATTCCGCTTATCACCTCCTGCTGTCCCGCGTGGGTGGATTACATGCAGAAGTATTACGCGGACTTTATTCCCAACTTCTCAACGGCCAAATCGCCCCAGCAGATGATGGGCGCCATGATCAAGGGCTACTGGGCGAAAAAAGCCGGGGTTGATCCCAAGGCGGTCTATTCGGTGTCGATCATGCCCTGCACGGCGAAAAAGTGGGAGGCCCACCGGGACGACCACATGAAGAGCGCCGCCGCGGGCTGGGATGTGGACATCGTGCTTACCACCCGCGAGCTCGCCCGGATGATTAAACAGGCGGGCATCGAGTTGATGCATCTTCCTGAGGAAGAGGCGGACAGCCCCCTTGGCCCGTATACCGGCGCGGGGACCCTGTTCGGTACGACCGGCGGGGTCATGGAAGCGGCGGTACGGTCGGCCTATTTCCTGGTTACTAAGAAAGAACTGGGGGACGTGAACTTTAAACCGGTCCGCGGTCTTGCCGGGGTCAAAGAGGCGGAGGTTGATCTGGGGGGCGCGAAAATCAAGCTGGCCGTCGCCCACCAGATGGGAAACATCGCCGAGGTCTTGGGCCGGATTCGCGCCCTGCGCGCGGAAGGTAAGCCTTCCCCCTGGCAGTTCATCGAGGTAATGGCCTGCCGGGGCGGTTGCGTGGCCGGGGGCGGGCAGCCCTACGGCGCGACGGACGCTATCCGCCTTGAACGGGCCGCCGGTCTGTACAAGGACGACGAAGAGTCCAAGATACGCTGTTCCCACCAGAATCCGGAGATTCAGATGGTCTACAAAGACTTCTTGGGCGAACCGGGCAGCCATAAGGCCCATGAGTTGCTCCACACGAAGTATGTTCCCCTGGAACTGTATACCCAATAGGGGGTAAACCTGGAGGAGGCTTCCTCCAGGGGGCGCAACCTGGTTGCGCCCTGCCCCGCCGGGCGCTGGCTATTGCTTAATAGGTGTGTTCGTCCATGGTTTGAAACGTTTCCCGGACTTTTTGCAGGAATTCCAGTTCCCGGTTGATTATTTTGGCGTAGTTCAGTTTCTGTTCCCCGATGCGGAACGCTTCGTCTTCCCAGTATTGGGCTTTCTGAAGGTTTATGAACCGGAAACGCGGGTCTTGAGCCTTGGCGGCCCATGCCTGGGCATCCTGCCAATAGAATAGGGCGGTACGGAAACAGGCTTCCGCGGTTTCCAGGCTTTCCAGGTTCTGTTCCTTCCAGGGGGCGTTGTAAAAATAGGCGTTCCGTTTATTCCACCGGTTCCCCAGGAAGAGGTATTGTTCAATCAATTTTAAATTGAGGTGCATCATAAAAAGATACCGGTATTTTTCCCATTGGGTCTTGTTTTCGATGAGCGCCAAGGCATAGAGGGGGTTGGCGAAGTCCGCTTCCAGGGCCTTTTCCAGCCAGTGGATATTTTCCATCGTATCATCAGGGTCTTGCGCGTAATGGAGGTGAAAGAGCCGGTAGTACTGTTCTTTATACCGGACGATATAGGCGTTTAAGGGCGGGGGGATGAGGCCGCAGAACAGGGCCAGGATCAGCAAGGCACGGCGGAGGGGCCGCCGTGTTCCGGCCTTTGCTGGAAACTGCTCTGCCCGCTGAAACCACGCCTCCCCCGTTCTGTCCAAAAGCGCGTAATCAGGATACCAAATCGCACATCGCACCGTGGGCGCTCCATAGGGCGGATTTGTTTAATAGCTGGGGGTATTAAACAACTCTAGTATCGGCATTTTTTTAACGGCGCTCCAGACCTGCCGGGCCGCCTCTTCAGGGGGGGCCCCGGCGTCGATAGATACGACCCGGACGCCCCAGGCTTCGTATTGGGGAATGAGGGCTTTATACCGGTCTCGAACCTGTATTTGAAAGTCCAGGTACTCATACACCTCCCGCCGGGGGCGGCTTTCCAGGCGTTTGAGGGCTGCCTGGGGGGCTAGGTCGAAGAACAGCAGGAGTTCAGGGGCGGGAAAGGAGGCGTTGAGGAGGCGGGGGAGTTCATCGCCGCAGTCTATCCCCTGGTATGCCAGGGACGAGGGCGTATACCGGTCTGAGACAACCAAGGCGCCCCGGGCGCAGCGTTCCGCGATACCTTCCGGCCCATAGAGATGCTCATGCCGGTCCGCCGCGAAGAGCCGGGCGAGGGTTTCCGCCCGCAGCCGGGGCTCCCCCTGGAGGGCGGCGCGGATAAGTTTCCCTATGGGGCCGCCGGTGGGCTCATAGGTGTCATACAACAGGGGAAAGCCGTATTCAACGCAGCGGCGTTTCAGGAGCCGCAGCTGGGTAGTTGTCCCGCTTCCGTCACCGCCTTCCAGAACGGCGAAATTGGGGAGGATTTGCATAACTATTTATTTATCAGAAAAACGGCTATTCTGTCAGCGGGGTTCAAGGGAGCTTTCCCCTTCCATATAAATTATTACTATGGAAAGAAAATCGCGGTTTTGCGGTTAAGGCTGTTCCGCTAAAATGGCGGCTATTGGAACAGCCTTAACCGGCGTTGGATTATACTTATGGGTATGCGGTTACGGGACTTGCGAAACAACCAGGGTTTCCGCCTGGCGGTAGAAACGGGTATTTTTCTCCTCCTCATTAGTATAACAGTTCTGGCGATCCGGCCTTTGCAGCTGAAGGTCCAGGAGCGGATGCGGGATTTACGGGATTACGCCTTCTCCCGGTGCGAGGAGTATCTGGGCCTGCGTATTGAATACGACGCCATGGGGCCGGGCATTTTCGGCTCCCTGGACATCCGCAATATCCGCGTATACCGGAACGCCCCGGAGGCCCTCCTAAAGATTTCCCGGCTCTGTATTTCCTATTCCCTGTGGGACCTGCTGCGGGGCCGCGTCCCGGACGCCTTCACGAATATCCGGGTGGACAACCCGGAATTCACCTTGAATATGGACTACGATGAAAAGCTGGGCGAGCTTATGGCCAAGTTCAACCCCGCCGCCGGGGAGGGGCTTTCCTTCCAGCGCGTTATGAGCCTTATTCCCCAGAGCATGACCGTCCGCCTGCGCCGGGGGTCCTGTTCGGTGCTTGGGGGGGCCGGCTCGGTCCGGGTGAACGGCATAAGCCTGGATATAGAGGCCCGGGAAAACCTCCTGCGCCTGCGGAGCAAACTGAACGCCCAAGGGGAGGTGGGCAACCTGTTCGGCCAGTCCTTCAATATGCGCATGGCGGGGATCATCGATGGAACCATCGATACGGAACAGGGGGAGGGGCGGCTGAACATCATTATTCCCTCCCTCATGGGGGATAAATTCAGCATGAAGCCCGTCCAATTCGCGGTGCTGCTCAACGAACAGGAGATGGGCCTGGTGAAACTGACCGGCCCGGCGCAAAACGATCCCCTTGACCTGTCGGCGCGGTATGAATTCGCGGCCAAACGGTTTTCCGCGGCCTTCAGGGCGGATAATTTTTCCCTCCGTTCCTTTTTTTCCCTGTCGGGCCCCCTGCGGGCGTATAATTCCTTCCTGGGCTTCCTGATCTCCGGGAACGCTTCCTTTGAAACCGCCGGGGAGGGCGGGTTTACCTACGCGGTGGATGTACAGGGGAGTTTTGACTCCCAGCTTCCCGCCGGAAAAATCGTCTATGGGATGAACTTTTCCGGGGATGAACAATTGGCGCGTTGCCAGAGCCTGTCCCTGGCCTTGTCCCAGGGCGTTTTCTTCTATACCGGGGAGATCGCACTGCGGCCCTTTGCCCCGAACGGAACCCTGCGGATATCCGATTTCAGCCTGACCGGCGCGGCGGCGGCCAATGCGGAACTAACCGTGAATTCCCAGGGAAGATCAATCACGATATTTGGGGACAAGATTTCCCTCGGCCCGGTTGAGTTGTCCGGTCTGGATATGGAGATTATTCAGGAAGCCGGCGGGCTGGCGTTCCGGCTCTTCGCCCTGCGGTTTACGGATATAGAATCCTATGAGCGGGTACAGGTAAGCCGCATCACCTTTGACGGCTCCCTGGACCGTTCCCCACGGTATCTCCGGGGAAGCGTCATTTTGGACGCGGTTTCCGCCTCGGATATCCTGGACATGCTCAGGCCCTTCTGCGGCCTGCCGGAATTTGCCCCCCCGGTCAACAGCGTCATAGAGGGCGTTTCGCTTACCACCGAGGTGTTTATCACCACGGATTTTCGCCAGGTCCTGTACAACGCGCCCCGTTTTGTGGCGGCCTATCAGGGAGTCCGGGAGGTCTTCGCCCTGGTATCGGTTTCCGGCACGGACCGGCGTTTTGAGGTTACCGAAAGCCGTATCGTTTGGGCGGATAATACCTTTACCGCATCGGGTTTCGCGGATTTTACCAACCCCGCGGATAGTTCCTTTTCCCTCCAGGCATCCTACCGCAACGCCTCCTATTTTCTGAACGGGGCCGTGCTCGACGGGCAGACCCTGAGCATACAGGGCTCCTATGGGTTTTCCGCCTATATCGGGAGGACCGTCCAGGGGGAATATTCGGGGTATATCGAAGCCCGGTCCTTCCCCATACCCTTCCAGGGCCAGCTTGCCCAGCTTTCCTTCCTCTGTTCCCTGCGGTATACCAACGCGGATTTATGGACCCTGGACCTAACCTATCTGGATGTCGTCAACGCCCGAAGCCCGGTTTCGCCTATAAGCTCCCTGCGCGTTTCCGGCGTCGCCGACCAGGACGGCGCGTTGTTCCATGAGCTGTTTTTGGATGATGGATTGGGCGTTCTTGCGGGAAGGGCCCAGTTTTCCTGGAACCGCCGGGATGAGCGGCTGACGGGCCGGATGCAGATGGGGAACCAGGAACAGAGCGAATCCTATGAACTGGAATTGGACTACCGGAACGGGGCGCTGGACGCCCGGTTTTGGGGCGCCAATATCCGCCTGGACCGGATAACCCTGAAGGCCCGCAACGCCCTTGCCAGCGGGGAACTCAGCCTGCGCTGGGAATCCTGGGAATCCTACCGGATAAACCTGGACCTGTCCGCCCTTTCGATCCGCGTGGGGGATACGGACGGTTATGCCTCGGCCCGGGGGGCCTTGGACCCCCAGACCTTGCAAATCCAGGACCTCCAACTGCGGTACGGCGGCTTTCAAATAACGGCGCCCCAATTGCGGATAAATCTCGCCGATTCCCGGGCCTTGGCGGAAAGCCGTATCCAAGGCGCCCTGTTTAACCGGGAACTGGACTTGACGCTACAGGCCAACATCGCCTTCGCCCCTATTTCCTCATGGTTTTCCATTGCCCGGATACTGGATTCCTTTCATGGGGTTGTCCAGGCGGCCGCGATCCGCTTCAACGGCCAGCAGGTAAGCCAGGCGTTTACCTTTACGGTTGAGCGGGACTCCTCCCTTATCGCGGTCTCCGGGGGGCCGGAGGATATGCTCCGGTTCAGCCTTGCCCAAGACGGGGCCTTTTACGCCAACCTTGCCTACCCGTCCCCGGTCCGGGGGGTCCTTACCGGAAGCCTTACCACCCAGTTTATCGACGCCCAGACCTCTAATCTCTATGTCGATCTGGTATCCCTTTGGCGTTTTGTTCCCCAGGAGAGCGTTGTTGTTTGTACCGGCGGCTTTGTAAACGCCTCCCTGCGGATACGGGGACCCCTGCGGGACCCGGAGTTTTTCGGCGCCGCCCAGGGGAGCAGCGTCCGGCTCCGGGTACCCCAATTCGTCAGCGCCGAAATAGGGCCCGCTACGGTTGCCGCCCGCTTTGAGGGCAACGAGATGCGCTTCGGCCCCCTCCAGACCGCCGTTGGGTCCGGTTCGGGGGAAATTACCGCCTGGTTCCGCTTTGACCGGTGGATACCCAACAACTTTAATCTGGATATCCGTTCCGCCCCGGAAGCGGGAATTCCCTTTTCCCTTGACATCGAGGGGGTTGTCGCCAAAGGAACCGCTTCCGGGGACCTGCGTATCGCCATGGCGGACAACGCGCTTACGGTGAAGGGGGATATAACCGGACGGGACGCGGAGATAACCTTGAATACCGATGAACTGGCCGTCAAGGACGCTGGACCCTCGGCGATACCGGTGATCACCGATTTTACCATTACCACGGACCGGAAGGTGGAATTCTTCTGGCCCTCCTCGGATGTGCCCATACTCCGGGCCCAGCCTGAGTTGGGAACGAAGATCGCCATAACCGGCGATACCGGGGCGGGCGCTTTTTCCCTGGACGGGGAAGTGAGCCTGCGCAGCGGGGAAATCTTCTATGTCCAGCGGAGTTTCTATATCCGCCAGGGGGTCCTTTCCTTTAATGAGAATGAGAATCAATTCGATCCCCGGATTACCATACGGGCGGAAACCCGGGACCGCACCAACGACGGCCCGGTAACCATAGCCATGCTGGTGGACAACGCCCCCTTGCTCTCCTTTACCGCCCGCTTTGAGTCCTCCCCCCCGCTTTCCCAAATGGAAATATCCGCCCTTTTGGGGCAGAATCTTACCGGCGTTTCCAGCGGCGGGGGCGACGCCCGGCAAACCGCCTTTATCGCCTCCGGGGGGGACATGATGATGCAGTTTATTGTGGTCCGCCGGATGGAACGGATCATCCGGGAAGTGCTTCATCTGGACATGTTTTCCCTGCGAACCCAGATACTCCAAAATTTGGCCGCCGCGGCGGCCGTCCAGGTTATAAACCGGGATGAAGATTCGGTTGATAAGCCCGTCGCTATTGGTAACTATTTTGATAATACGACTGTTTTCTTAGGTAAATACCTCAGCCCCCATGTGTTCCTGCAAGGTATGGGGCTGTTCCGGTATGACGAACGCATTCAGCCTTTGAAAGGATTGATCAGGACAAACAACGGATTAAGCGTTGGGGGGGTTGTTATCGAGCCGAATTTTGGGATAGAAATGCACGGCCCCGGATTCGATATTGGATGGAGCATAACCCCCTTGCATGTGGAAAATTTGTTTGTTAATGATATGTCCATAAGCATAACAAAACGATGGTCCTTTTAATCAAGCCCTAAGGAGTTTCAATTGCGCGGTGGCTTAACAGTCCTACTCATTACCCTGGTACTCAGTTCCGGCGCCGCCCAGGAGGCCGAATGGTATCAGGGCAAGCCGATACGGAATATTATTTTTAAGGGATTAAAAAATGTAAAACAGTCTGAGTTGGAAGGGGTGGTAAACCCCTATATTGGGCGGTTATTCACCGACGAGCTGTTCTGGGAACTGACCGGGAAGCTCTACGCCCTGGAGTATTTCGAGGTGATCAACCCCAACGCGGCGCCGGTTGACGCCTTGGGCAAGGAGGTTGTTATCCAGTTTACGGTTACCGAACGGCCGGTGGCGTCCAGAATTACCTTCCAGGGGAACAGCAAGCTGAAGCGGGCCGAATTGCTGGAAACCATTTCCCTCAAACCCGATATGGTGGTGAACCAGCTGAAACTCCGGCTTGATGAACAGGCCCTCATCAATAAGTACCGGGAGAAGGGGTATCCCGATGTGAAGGTCAGCGCCGAAATCCAGACCAATCCGAAGGCCCCCGCCGCTGTTACGGTTATCTTCGTCATTGTTGAAGGGGACCAGATTACCATAGACGGGTTCCGTTTTGAAGGGAACAACGTCTTTTCCGACCGGGCCCTCCGGAGCCAGCTTTCCCTGAAGGCAAAGAACCTCTTCAACGACGGGGCCTTTCAGGAGGCGAAGCTGCTCACGGACCGGAACGCCATAACCCAGTACTACCATGACCGGGGGTATATCGACGCGGAGGTTGTTGACGTGGTCCGGGAGCTCAAGCGGGATAATCTGGGGGGGAACAATCTCACCCTTATCTTCCGGATATACGAGGGACGGAGTTATACCTTCGGCGGCGTGGGTTTTGAGGGGAACCAGCTTTTTACGGATAAACAACTGGCGGATCTGATCCGCTCAAGAAAGGGGGAGACGGTGAACGCCCGGCGGCTTGAGGCGGATCTCCAGCGGGTGTCGGACCTCTACTATGAAAACGGGTATATTTTTAATACGATAAACCGGGAAGAGAACCGGAATACGGACACGGGGGTGATCGCCTATACCATACAGATTACCGAGCGGGGAAGGGTCCATATCGAGAGCATCAGCATCAAGGGAAATTCCAAGACCAAGGATCATGTCATACTCCGGGAGATTGCCCTGGAGCCGGGGGATGTCTTTTCCAAGACCAAAATTACCGACGGGGTGCGGAATCTTTTAAATCTCCAGTTCTTTTCCACCGTAGCGCCCGATATGTCCCCCGGCAGCGCCGACAACCTGATGGATTTGGTTATCAGCGTGGAAGAGCAGCCTACTACGGACATCCAGTTCGGCTTAACCTTTTCCGGCACCTCGGACCCTAACACGCTGCCGGTTTCCCTGTTGCTTAAATATAATGACCGTAACTTTCTGGGCCGGGGCAACATGATCAGCGCGGAGGGCAACATGGCGACGGACGCCCAGTCCGTTACCCTCAGTTATACCCACCGGTGGATACTGGGCCTGCCCCTTTCAGGCAGCGTGGACCTCACCTACTACCACAGCCGCAGGCGGGCCTTCATGGATAACCTGGCGCCTTTTTTCAACGGCGATGAGGAATACGCCTATCCCGACGGGTTTAACTCCTATGACGACTATGTTGACGCCAGCAAGTCCCCTCCCCGGGAATACCTGATGTACTATGACCAGCACAGCATCTCCCTCGGGTTTTCCACCGGATACCGGTGGTCTACCGCTCTGGGCAATGTGGGCCTGGGGGGAGGATTTCGGGTCGGCTGGATACTGAACTACTATGACGAACAGATTGCCCGGCCCTTTGATCCGGTGCTGCGGGACCGGAACCAGCAGTTTATCCCCGCCCTTTCCCTATCCTCCAGCCTTTCTCTGGATCAGCGGGATATTTACTATGATCCCTCCAAGGGGTATTATGGCATCCAGCGGATCGGGTTCTACGGCCTGCTCCCCGCCCCTATTGAGCGGGAACATTATATGAAGTCCGAAACCAAGGCGGAACACTTTATCACCCTCTTCAACCTGCCGGTTATGGATAGCTGGTCTTTTAAGGCCGTGCTGGGCCTGCATACGGGCCTTTCCTTTATATTCCCCCAATCCCCGGGCCGGCCCTTGGAGATCGAACAGGCCAATATGCTGGCGGTGGACGGTATGTTTATCGGGCGGGGATGGATGGAAAAGCGGACCGACCGGGGGCTGGCGCTTTGGGAAAACTGGGCGGAACTCCGTTTCCCCCTGTTGCCGGGCATGCTGGCCTTTGATATGTTTTTCGACGCGGCGGCGTCAAAGAGTACGCCGGAAGCCCTGTTTAAGGACTTCAAATCCCTTGATATGGTTTATAGTTTCGGAGGGGGATTCCGGTTTTCCATACCCCAGTTCCCCTTCCGCTTTCTCTTTACCAAGGGATTCACCGTGGGGGACAGCGGGCTGGTATGGAAGAAGGGCGTTATTTTTGCGAACGATAGCCCCAATTCGGGCATTGATTTTGTCATATCCTTTGCGATATCGACCTATTAGGCGGTTAGTATGAAAAGGGCTTGGTGTGTATGGGGTTGTTTTGCGCTGTTAAGCGGTATGGGCCTGGGGGCCCAACAGCTTACCCGTTTTGCGGTGGTGGATATTGCCAAGGTGTATACGGCTTTTTTCCGGGAATCCCGGGCGGTCCGGGAATTTGAGGAACGGAGCGCCCGGGTGCAGGCGGATATTGACCGGATGACCGCGGAGATACGGGATTTGAAGAGCGCCCTGCTCAACGCGGAGGGGCTGGGGGATCAGCAGCAGGCCCTGCGGCTGCAAAACGATATTTATAAGAAGTCCGAATATCTCAAGGAATACTTTCAGATTAAGACGGCGGAACTCAACGATCAGCGCGCTAAACTTGCCCAGTCCGCTTCGTTTTTAGAACAGGTGCAGCGGGAAATCCGCTATATCGCTGAGAGCGAAGGGTACAGCATGGTGCTGAATCTCAAAGAGAGCGGCGGCATCCTTTGGCACAGCCCATCGGTAGACATTACTGATAAATTAATTCAAAATCTATTGGCGAAAGCTGGCCGCTAGGGAAGCGTTGCTGTATGCGGCATGCAAGAGTCCGCGATTGCCCGGATGGTAAGGGATATATTCAAGGGAAATCCGTGGATTTTGTTCAAAGGCCCGCGTTAATCAGCGTTGACCGGGGGAAGGGTGATTAATGCCGCGCTGATTGCGGGCCTTCGGTCCGAATCCCCCTCCCAGGGCCGGCGCGGCGTGGGGAGGAGCAAAAAATTAATTCTGCCGATACAAGTCCCATGCTTGACCAATACAGGCGTATTAAAGAGCGCTACCAGGGCAGTGTGCTTTTCTTCCGTCTAGGTGATTTTTATGAAATGTTTAATGAGGACGCCCTGGAAATATCCGCGTTGTTAAACCTTACCTTGACCCGCCGCAACGGGCTTCCCATGTGCGGAATTCCCTACCACGCGGTCCGGGGGTATATCGCCCGGTTACTGCGGCTGGGGAAAAAGATCGCCCTCTGCGAACAGGTCTCGGACCGCGCAAAGGGCCGGGCCGTTATGGACCGGGAGGTGGTGGAGGTTATCACCCCGGGCACCATCATCGATGAAGATTTCCTGGACAAGGGCAGTTCCAATTACCTGGCGGCCATGGCCGCGGCGGAGCAGACCCTTTCCTTTGCCTATATCGATCTTTCCACGGGGGATTTTTTCGCCGCCGCCTTTCCCCTCGCGGGCGCGGTTAATAGGCTGCGGCTGGAACTGGAGCGGCTCCAGATACGGGAACTGATACTCCAGGAATCCCTCCTGGAAAAGCAGCCGGCCCTGGGCGGGGCCTTGGCGGACCGTCCGTCCCTGGTGGTAAACCGGTGGGGGGACTGGCTCTTTGACCTGGGCCGCAGCCGCGCCCGGCTGGAACAACAATTTGGGAGCGCTGCCCTCAAGGGATTCGGCCTGCGGGACCATTCCCTGGAAATGCTTGCCGCCGGGGCGCTTTTGGAGTACCTGGCGGATACCGCCAAGGGGCTCATACCCCATGTCCGGCATATCAGCCTCTACCGGGATGAGGAATATGTGGGGATCGATGAATCCTCCCAGCGGAATTTGGAATTGGTCCGGAACCTCCGGGACGGCTCGGCTGCCTTTTCGCTCCTGGAGGTGATGGATGAAACCAAAACCGCCATGGGAAGGCGGCTCTTAAAACGGCGGCTCCTCCATCCCCTACAGGACCTGGAACGGATTACCCGGCGGCTTGACATGGTGGAAACCTTCTATCTGGACCAGAACCGGCTTGCGCGGGTCCGGGAAGTGCTGGGGAAGATTCCCGACCTGGAACGGCTCTGTTCCCGGCTCGGCATGGATCGGGCCCATGGGAAGGACCTGGGCGCTCTGAAAAACGCCCTGTCCCGCTATCAGGCCCTGGAGGAGCTGATCCGGGAAACAAGCGTGGAATTTGAAACGGACCGGGAAACCCGGAATCTGGAAGAGCCGGGCCTGCAACGGCTCTTCCAGCTGCGGGACCTGCTGGAAGCGGGCATGACAGAGGCCCCGTCAATACTCCTTACCGAAGGGAATCTGATTAGGGAGGGCTACAACGAGGAACTGGACCGGCTCCGGCGCTTAAAGGACAACGGGCGGAAGCTCCTGGAGGATTATCTAGAGGAAGAAAAGGAAGCCACCGGCATTCCGAGCCTCAAGATACGGTATAACCGGCTTATCGGGTATTTTTTTGAGATAACCAAGGCGCACCTTGCCAAGGCGCCCAAGCATTTTATCCGGCGCCAGGGCGTTGTTACCGGGGAGCGTTTTACCACCGATAAGCTCGCGGCCCTGGAATCGGATATTAACGGCGCGGAAAACCGGATCGCCGGGCTGGAAAAAAAGCTGTTCCTGGAGATACGGGATACGGCCAAGAGCCGTATTGCCGAACTCGCCGTCGCGGCCCGGCGTGTCGCCGAAGTGGACGCGGCCCAATGCCTGGCCCGGGCCGCCGCGGTCCGTGGCTGGGTGCGGCCCCGGGTGCATCATGGGAAAGCGCTGCGGATATGGGAAGGCCGGCATCCGGTCGTGGAATCCCATCTTCCCCGGGGGGAATTTATCCCCAACGACCTCTGCCTTGACGCGGAGGGGGCCTTCTCCCTTATTACCGGGCCGAATATGGCCGGGAAATCCACCTACCTCAGACAGGCCGCCCTGATAACCATTATGACCCAGATGGGCAGTTTTGTTCCCGCCCGGGAAGCGGAGATAGGGCTGGTGGACCGTATCTATTGCCGGGTCGGCGCTTCGGACAACCTGGCCCGGGGGGAATCTACCTTTCTTATGGAAATGAACGAAACCGCCTACATACTCCATACCGCCACGGATCAGAGCCTGGTGATCATGGATGAGGTGGGCCGCGGGACGGGCACCAACGACGGGCTTGCCATCGCCTGGGCGGTAAGCGAAGAGCTGTTGGAACACATCCAATGCAGGACCCTTTTCGCCACCCATTACCATGAACTGGCGGATATTACCCATCCCCGCCTGATGAACTATTCGATGGAGGTGCGGGAACAGGACGGGAAGGTTGTCTTTTTCCGCAAGCTGAAAAGGGGGGCAAGCGCGGAATCCTACGGCATCCACGTGGCCCGCCTGGCGGGGCTTCCCGATAGGGTCTTGGACCGGGCCGCGCGGATCATGCAAACCTTGAATCAGCGGGACCGCGCCCGTCTCAGCGGCGGCCCGGCGGCTGAGGCGCCGGATGCGGCGGAAACGGCGGATGCGGCTGAGGCGGATACCACGGGGGGCTTTGAAACAACCGGCGAGGCGTACCGGCGCTATGTGGAAGATATGCGGGCCCTCGATCCGGAGCGCATGACCCCCCTTGAAGCCCTCGACCGGTTGTACCAGTGGAAGCAGCTCTTCGGCGCGGCCTGCAAACCCCGCGCTTCCCGGAAACCGCAAAAAAACCTGGAGCCTGGTTTGTTTGATTGATATCCCCGAGGGAGGCGCTGATTTAACCGGCATTATCAAAAGGGTCCGCGGGTTGCGAACCTTCGGTTCGATACTAATTAGAAGGTTTTTGTTACCGGAAATCCGTGGCAATCCGTGGACTGTGTTAAAAATCCGGTTTAACCAGCGGTTCCCTAGGGCAAGGCTGATTAACTTGACGCTGATCAGCGTTGCCCTAGGGAGGCGCTTTTATTAGGAAAAAAAATATGGTATACTGGAGCCATGATTCAATTTTATTTTTTGTCCATCCTATGTAATGGACTCAGCGGATACATCCTTACCCAGGACCAGGATACGCGGGAAACCTTCGATTACCCTGACGCGGGTCCGGTATCCCCCTTGCAAAATGAGACCTTCCGGTTGATCCTTGGGGCGCTGGCCGCGGTGGTGGGCTTGCTCAAACTCCTCTCGCCGGTGCGGGGGGACCTGCTGATTATTGGGGATCTTATTCCGGCCCTGCTTGGGTTTGCGGCGGGTTTTATTTTGCTCTTTGATTATTACCGGGACCGTTCATCCCTTAATACGGAGCAGTCTGATGGGTTTGCGCAAATTCTGGCGGGAAAACGCAAATGGATAGGGTATACCGCCGTCATATCGGCGGCGCTCCATTTTCTTTTTCCCCTGGCGCTGTTCCTGTAAATGAGCGCCGCCCGGATTTCCATTGCGGGTATTGCTATAACGGGGGAGACGGTCTTTATCGCCCGCCGTCTTCCCGGCGGGGCTTTAGGGGGGAAGTGGGAATTTCCCGGCGGCAAGGTCGAAGCGGGGGAATCGGACACGGCGGCGCTCATCCGGGAATACCAAGAGGAATTCGGGGTACCTATAGAAACCGGCCCCCTCATTGGAACCGCCCGATTTGAACACCAGGGTATGAGCAGAACCCTGCGGGCCTACCGGATATTTTTTACGGACCGCGAAGCAAGCCGGAACTTTACCCTTGCCGAACACAGCGCATGGCGGTGGATACCTGTTAGGGACTTGGAATCCTGTGATTTGGCCGATTCGGATAGAAAATTATTGCCCGGATTATACGCCTATATGCAAGCCGGGGCGGCGCGGTAGCCTATGCGGGGTATGAGCCGGTATTGGGTTTTCATAATGGTTTTGCTGGCGGTTTCGCTCCTTGGATCATGCTGGCGGAACGCGGACGGGCCGGCGATTATTCCGCCGCCGACCCCGGTTTTAAGCCGGTCGGTTATCGGGTTTGGGGTGATCAACGCTTCCTACGCCCAGGTCTTGGCGGAGCCCTACCCCAACGCCCTGTCCGTGGGATATTTTCGCCGGAACGCTATTGTGGAAGTGCTGGAACGCCGTTCGGTGCGCCGTAACGGTATGGCGGAATCCTGGGTCTTTGTGGCGGGAACCTATCGCGGCTGGCTGCGGGACAACCAGGCGGTGGTGCGGATATACAATAACGAAGCCAAGGCGAAGACCGCCGCGGAGTCCGCGGGACCATGACGAATCCGGCGCTCTTGCTGGCCCCCCCCCTTGCGGGCGCGGCAATCGGGTATGTAACCAACGCTCTGGCCATAAAGATGCTCTTTCGGCCCCATGGGGAGATACGTTTGGGGGGCCTTCGCCTGCCCTTTACGCCGGGCATACTACCCCGGCAGCGGCGTCGATTGGCGGACAATATCGGGGCCATGGTGGAACAAAAGCTCCTTACCCCCGCAATCCTGCGGGAACGGCTTGGGCGGGAGCAGGTCCGCCGGGGCCTCCGCGCTTCCCTGGGGGTTTATACCGCCGAAATTTTGAGTTCCCCCTTGGAAACCCTCAAGCCGAAGTCCGCGCATACCGCCGCCGCGTCCCTGCTTCAGGATATCCTGGACTCCCCAGGCTTCGATGCCCTCTTGAACGCCTTTTGCGCCTCCCTCATTGCGTCCGCCCAGGAATACCCCTTGAAGGAGCTGCTGGGGGAGGCGCATACCCGGTCCCTCAGGCGCGGCATGGAAACCCTCTTAGAGCGGGCCTTGGAGCATCAGCTTCCCCGCATGGCCGGTTCCCTGGGTCCAAGCCTTGAGCGGGTCTTCCCTAGTATTGCCGCGTCGGTTATCCGGTTCTTGCGGAAGCCGGATATCCATGAACAGCTTGAAATCCACGGGCGGCTTTTTCTGGACGATGCCCTGGGAAAGCTGTCTGGCTTCCAGCGCTTCTTCATCACCGCCGGACAATACGACCGGACCCTGTACGACCGTATGCCTGAGCTTATTGACGATCTGATCCGCCAACTCGAGGTACTGTTAGAAGACCGGGCGGCTAGGGCGCGGATAACCGCCTATTTGTTAGAGACCCTTGGGGAAGTCCTCTGCCCAGCCGAACCAAGGGCTGCGGCGCTCCCCGGGGCCCCGGAAGCGTGCCCGCGGAATTCCCTGGCGGCGGAGATAAGCCGGTTTTTGGCCGGGTACTGCATGACCTATACGGAGTGTTCCCTGGGCGAATTGTTTCAACGCTTTCACGGCGGGGGGGCGGCGGCGGCGAAAATCCAGCTCCTCCTGCGGGGAGGGGCTCCCGCTGGGCTGAAACGGGCCGCGGGGAGCGCCCTGGAAGCCTTGTTCCGGGAACACGGGTCCGCGACCCTTGCGGAATTGTTCTCCCTTGACGGGGCCAAGAAAGATCGCCTTGACGCCCTGCTGGGGGAAAAACTGCTTGCCCTGGCGGACGCCCGGATAGGGGAGCTACTTGGGGTAATACAAATCCGGACCCTGGTATCGGAACGGATTAATTCCCTCAGCATGATCGAGGTGGAAGCCATAGTTCTGGATGTGATGGCCCGGCAGCTCAAATGGATTAATGTCTTTGGGGGAATCTTAGGCGCCCTCATCGGCGGCTTCCAAGCCTTTTTTT
This sequence comes from Treponema sp., assembly GCA_031279975.1. Taxonomy (GTDB): domain Bacteria; phylum Spirochaetota; class Spirochaetia; order Treponematales; family Breznakiellaceae; genus JAITHL01. The sequence continues at coordinate 47,967 of JAITHL010000074.1, forward strand.
CCTGGTTCACGGGGTAACAAAGCCCGGCGGGGGCTGGCTTGGCACTGGCAACAACTTAAGGGGGGACCGGGGGGCCTTTCGGCCCCCCGGCGGGGGCGTTACGGGGGCAGAGCCCCCGTTGAGGGGGTAGGGCGCAACAAAGCGCGCCCGTAGGGGTCGTACCCCAAGGGGTACGCGACTTCCCCAGTTGTTGACAGTGGGGGCACCCCCTCACCCCGAACCCTCCGGTTTTTCCGCTACCCCCCATACGGGGGCGCCAAAGTTGCGGGGCGGCTTTGGCTTGAGATTTGCGCTCCGCGCAAAAGCTATCTGCCCAGGAGTTTTACCGAAGGCAAAACTCCTATGTTTTCTGTCAAGAGGCCTGTAACAAGGACTCCCATCCCGCCAATTTGTAGCGATAAAACTTCTTCGCCAATTCCCCGCGGGCGGCATCGGCGTACATCTGGCGGCGTTTCGCCAGTACCCACATCAAT
>JAITHL010000206.1 GCA_031279975.1 Treponema sp.
AAGGACAAGGGACAAAATACTGAAAAACATCAAGGCCATTTTTGACGGCGCCGCTTTTTCAACACGGGAGAGAATTCTCAAAAAGAGTCCAAGGCAGCAGAACATCTGGGCGATAAAAAAAACATAATACCCGCCGAATGTTACGATGCCCCAGTGCCCGCCCGGTAACGGAAGCAGCAAAAAAAGCGCTGAAACGCAAATCCATTTGCTTTGCGTTTTTGTCTGCTTCATCAAGAAGAAACATGAGGCGACAAGCGTTATGTTGTTAAGCGCAATCGTCAATGCGCGTATTAAGGCCCAATTGTTGAACCTGCCAAGGAGCGCGAACAGGGGCGCTGAAAACAGCGTTTGATACACCAGCCGCAGTTCCGTGGAGTAATGCCAGTTTGGGCTGACCAGGGAATGTTCTTCCGCCAGCAGTTTTGCGAGGACCATTTCCGAGGAATGGTCGCTGTCGAGCCATTGACGCCCGTGCCGGTATGAAAAGACAGCGATAAAAACCAGGAGCAATCCGGCGAGCGCGAAAAAGGCGCGTAAAACAACGGCGTTGCTTTTGGGAGCCGCCAGAGCCGTGGCAATTTTCTCTGAAAAGACACAGCAAAGCAGCAGAGCCGAAGCCGCAAATCCCGCCATTGGAAGGGTCAAGAGCGTAATTAAACGCGCCTGCGCTTGGACATTAAGCGTACGGCGGGCCATTATGAATTGCAGAACAAATGATTGAACCGGCGGCAGCAGCGGCAGCGCGCACACTGCCATGCCAATGAGGGCAATGACCGTCAGCGCTTTGCGCGTCTTTTGCGATCGGCAAATATCCGTTATCAAAGTTTCGATTTCCCTGTCAAATGTTTTCATCATTTTCTCCTTGCTGATATAAAAATTGTTCTATGTGGTATCGCGGGCGGCGTTTTGTTTCCAGGTATATCTTACCGGTATATTCGCCTACAACGCCAATCGAAAATAAAATCAATCCGCCAATTCCCCAAATGGACACGATAGTGCTTGACCAGCCCTGTACAGTCTGCCCCGAAAAATGCCGCGCAAGAAAATAGGCGATCATTCCCATGCTGGCTGTAAAAAGCGTTATTCCCAACAGGGTAATTAAGCGTATGGGTTTTACCGAAAAAGACGTAATGCCTTCCAGGGAAAAGGCAAGCATTTTCCGCAGGGGATATTTGCTTGCGCCCGCGATCCGTTCCGCGCGGGCATAGTATTCAACGCCGGTTTTATATCCAAGCAGGGGAACGATGCCGCGCAAAAAAAGATTCACCTCCTGATACCGGGAAAGCGCCTCAAGGGCCTGTTTTCCCATCAACCGGAAGTCGGCGTGGTTGAATACCATGTCAACGCCCAAAAAACGCATAAACCGGTAAAATCCCTGGGCAGTGATTCTTTTGAAAGCGGTGTCCGAGGTTCTGTCGGAACGGACGCCGTACACAATCTCACAGCCGGCGGCATACTGTTGAATCATGCGGTCAATTACGGTAATATCGTCCTGTAAATCAGCGTCTATGGAGACTGCGGCATCGCAGTAATTCTTTGCCGCAAGCAGCCCGGCGAGCAGCGCGTTCTGGTGCCCCCTGTTGCCGGATAGTTTTATGCCGCAAAACAGCGCGGGATTTTCCGTATGATACTGTTCGATTAACCGCCAGGTGGAATCCGTTGATCCGTCATCAACAAAAAATATCTTTGACTTTCTTGAAATTATTTTTTCGGCGCCAAGCCAGAGCAGCTTCCCGCCAAGTTTTTCCGCCGCATACGGCAGTGCTTCCATTTCATTATAACAGGGGACAACAACCCCTATAACAGGCGGGTTCTTTGGGAAAAAGTCCCTGTTTAGCGGATCAGATTCGCATACGGAAGGCTTGACCGTCCTATCAAGCATGGCTATGCATCTTCCCCATTGCGGACTGTAAACCGGCCAGCAACGCCGCTTCTTTTTCAACAATCAAGGGATACCCCTTGACAAAGTTTAACGCGGCATTATAATACTCTTGACTCTTGACTCTTGACTCTTGACTCTTGACTCTTGACTCTTGCATAGGCTGTCTTATAGCACAAATTCGTAAAATAATCAAGCCCCAAGGTGTCCAAAAATAAAATTTCAGGAGAAATTTTTGAAGTTTTTAGGCAGTTTAGTCAACTTTTTAACCGATGTGGGCAATAATGACATGCCAGAGGGGTAATTATGATACATATCCGTTTTTGCGTAATGAAATGAGCAAAAACATCGAACCGTAGGTTCACGGGAACCACTGATTAGAGATTTAATCAGTGGTTCCCCAGGGATGCGCTGATTAACGCCGGACCGAAGGCCCGCAACCAGCGCATCCCTAGGAGCCTTCCGCTTAAAAACGCGGTTTCACCGGACTTTAGTCCGCGGGCTTTAGCCTGAGAAACCGCAGGAGGTGTTCCGAAACCAACCGGGTTTTGGAACACGTCTATTATAAGCGGCTCCGCAGGGTCTGTATCTGGCGGCGCACCTCAGCGGGGGCGGGCCCGCCGGGGAGGCTGCGGGCCGCGACGCAGGCGGCGGGGCTGAGGGCCGGATAGAGGTCCGCCTCAAACAGCGCGGACCGGGCTTTGAGTTCCTCGATGGTCCGCGCCCCTATGCTCCGCTGCCCCGCTTGCAGGCAGTCCCGGACCAGGAGGGCTGTTATTTCATGGGCCCGCCTGAAAGGAAGGCCCTTGCGGACCAGGTATTCCGCCGCGTCGGTGGCTTCCAGAAATCCGCCGGTACAGGCCGCCTCCATGCGGCGGGTATTAAAGACCGCGGCGGCCATCATGCCCCGGAACATGCGCAGACAGCGCCGGCTCGTATCCAGGCTGTCGAAGAGGGCCTCCTTGTCCTCCTGTAGGTCCTTATTGTACGCATAGGGAAGCCCCTTGAGCAGGGTGAGGAGGGTAACCAGGCCGCCTATGGTTCGGCTGGATTTGCCCCTGATGAGTTCCGCAAAATCGGGATTCTTCTTTTGGGGCATAATGGAGGAGCCGGTACTCCAGGCGTCCGCAAGGCTGACAAACTGAAACTCCTCGCTGGCCCAGATAACCAGGTCTTCGCAGAACCGGGAAAGATGGGTCATCAGTATGGCCGACGCCGCGGCCAGTTCCAGGGCAAAGTCCCGGTCCGCCACGGAATCCATGGAGTTGAGGCTTGGCCGGGCAAAGCCCAGGGCCCCGGCCACAGCCTCCCGGTCCAGGGGCAGCGTGGAGCCGGCCAGGGCGCCCGCGCCCAGGGGCGATTCATCGAGCCGGTCCAGGGCGTCCCGGAAGCGGCGGAGGTCCCGTTCCAGCCCCGCGCACCAGGCGGTAAGATGATGGCCCAGGGTGACCGGCTGGGCCCGCTGAAGATGGGTATACCCGGGCATCACTGACCCGGCGTGGGCCTCGGCCAGGGCAAGCAGCGCCCGGATGGTTTCGGCAAGCTCGGCGCGCAGTTCCCCGCCTGAGCTTTTGAGGTAGAGCCGGAAATCCAGGGCCGTCTGATCGTTCCGGCTCCTGCCCGCGTGAACCATACGGCCCGTATCCCCCAGCCGATCGGTAAGGACCCCCTCAATAAACGAATGAATATCCTCAGCCCCGCCGTCAACGGCCAGCGCGCCGGATTGCAGTTCCGCTTCCAGCCGTGTAAGTTCAGCGCTTAGGGCGGCGGCGTCCGCCTGGGGGATAACGCCCTGGCTGCCCAGCATGGCCGCGTGGGCCCGGCTCCCCCGGATATCCTCCAAGGCCATGCGCCGGTCAATCGATAGGGACGACTGGAATGCAAACGCCTCGGCATCGGGCCGTTCCGCCAGGCGCCCCTCCCAGAGGACCTGTCCGCCCCCGCCGGCGGACGGCGGGGAAGAGGGCGCCCCCTGGGGAACTTCGCCGGCCATCAGGGCCGCTCCTTCCGCGTTTGTTCCATGAGGGAACGGACCAGCACGGGAAGCCCGTAGAGCCGGATAAAGCCTTCAGCGTCGGCATGGTTGTAGAGTTCCCCGGTGGTAAAACTCGCTATGCTGGCGTTGTACAGGGAGTAGGGCGAGCTGGCCCCCGCGGCGCTGATGGAACCCTTGAAGAGCTTGAGCCGTACTGTTCCGGTAAGGGTTTCCTGGGTGGCGTCCACAAAGGCGGACAGGGCCTCCCGCAGGGGGGTAAACCAGAGGCCGCCGTAGATGAGTTCCCCCATTTTCAATCCCGCCAGTTGTTTGAATCCATAGGTCTGCCGGTCTAAACAGATATGTTCCAGTTCCTGATGGGCATAGTAGAGTATACTCCCCCCCGGGGTTTCATAGACCCCCCGGCTCTTCATCCCCACAACCCGGTTTTCCACCAGGTCCGCCAGCCCCACCCCATGGGCGCCGCCGATCCGGTTCAATTCCCGGATCAAATCCGGGCCGTCCAGGGCCGCGCCGTTTACCCTCCGGGGAACGCCCTTTTCAAAGACCAGTTCCACATATTCCGGCCTATCCGGCGCTTTTTCCGGCGGAACCGTCATCTTGAGCATCCGCTCCAGGGAGGGCTCGTTGGCCGGGTCCTCTAATTCAAGCCCCTCATGGGAGATATGCCAAAGATTATCGTCCCGGCTATAGGAATCGGCCCGCTTCATGGGAACCGGAAGCCCCCGCGCTTCCAGATAGGCGATCTCCTCTTCCCGGCTTTGGAGTTTCCAGGTCCGCCACGGGGCGATGATCTCCAGGTCCGGCGCTAAGGCCAGGATGCCCAGATCAAAACGGACCTGATCGTTCCCCTTGCCGGTAGCGCCATGGGCAATGGCCGCGGCGCCTTCCTTCCGGGCATACTCCACCAGGACCTTGGCTATCAGGGGGCGGGCGGTAGCGGTCCCTAGCAGGTACTTGTCTTCATAGATCGCGCTGGCTTTCAGGGCGGGCCATACAAAGTCCTCCACATATTCTTTTTTCACATCCGCGACATGGCAGGCCGCCGCTCCGGCAGCCAAGGCCCGCTGTTTAATGGCCGTCCAATCCGCCTCCTGGCCCACATCCACGCATACCGCCGCAATAGCATAATCATAGTTTTCTTTTAACCAGGGGATGATCACCGTGGTGTCCAACCCCCCGGAATACGCCAAAACCACCTTCTTCTTCATAGGTTGCTCCGTTCTTCCGTGATCGTTCCGCAAAACCATTCGGGCCCTGCCGGGCGCTTGCGCCTGGTCCTATCATACCCGGATACAAGCGTTTTGTTGTAGGGGGCGGGCGGCAGGCGCGGCATCTGCCGGCCTGCCGGCATTTTTATTGGATTCCAGTAAAGCGTATTGCCCGGCGGAACCCATTATTGGGGCATGAAACCATTCTTTGCTTTTATCCCCGGCGCGGATCTCCGCCGCCGGGCCAAAGGGTACGCCGCTCAAGGGAAAACCCTCAATCCCCTGCTGGACGTGGTGTTCAAATCCCTCTTCGGCGGGAACAGCGAGGATTCACGGGAAGCCCTCCGATCCCTCCTCACCAGCTGCCTTTGCCAGCCCGTCATCGGCGTTAAGGTCTTGAATACGGAACTCCTGCCGGAGTACCTTGCCGGAAAAACCGTCCGGCTGGATGTACACGTTACCTTCAACGGCGGCGAGCAGGCGGACCTGGAAATTCAGATCAACAAAACCGGCGACGACTTCAAAACCCGCGCCCTCCTGTACGGCTCAAAGCTCCTCTGCGGCCA
>JAITHL010000217.1 GCA_031279975.1 Treponema sp.
AATCTGATGTTTCCCGGAATCGGGGTCGGCGGTTATTGTTTGACCAAAGACCCGCTCCTCGCAAGCTGGGCCAGGCAAAACCTCATCGGCGGTAAAGATAGACTGGCGCAAAGTGAAACCGCGGTTTCAATTAATGACCAGATGCCCCGCTATGCCTTTGAATTTCTTGAACGGCGTTACGCGAAGCCTTTTAACGGGACAAAAGCGCTGCTTCTTGGGGTCTCATACCGGGGGGATGTGGGGGATACGCGCTTTTCCCCGGTAGAGAACTTCTGCCGTTGCCTGCTTAACGCGGGCGTTTCGGTTTCGGCGCACGACCCCTATGTGCGCGAATGGCTGGAACTAAATATACGGCCCCGCCAATCACTATCAGAAGTATTACATGAAGAACCTGACATCGTGATCATCAGCACTGGCCACCGGATATACCGGAATGAGGAGACTGTCGCGGCGCTTCTCGCGGGTAAACCCATGCTGGTATATGACACCATCGGCTTCTTGCCGGCGGAACATATTGCGAGGCTGAGGAAAAAACATCAAGTCATCGTACTCGGCAGGGGGGATTTATGAAAAAGGTATTGATTCTCGGCGGGGCCGGATTTATCGGCTATAATATCCTCCGGTATCTCGCGGAGCGCCGTGATTATGAACTAACCGCCGCGGATGACTTTTCCAGCGGGGCCCGCGACGGGGACCTTGAAGTTCTCTGCGCCAAATATAAGATACGCCTTATTACCGCCGACTTTAGCAAACCTGACGCTTACCGGCAGCTTGACCCCCGCTATGATGAGGTATATGTGCTCGCCTCGGTCGTTGGCGTCAACCGTTGTATAGAAGAACCCGAAGAAGTTATCAGGGTCAATACCGCTATCATTCACTATACCACTGAATGGCTGCGGACGGCAAAACCGTCTAGGGTATTGTTTGCTTCCTCCAGCGAAAATTATGCCGCAACTACCGAAACATTCAATTACCCGGTCCCCACGGCGGAAAATGTTCCTCTCTGTATCGCCGATACCCGGCATCCCCGGTTTACCTACGCGGCAACCAAAATACTGGGGGAGGCGGCGTTTTTTGCGTACGGCCAGCGGCTGGGAATTCATACCACCGTGGTCCGCTACCAGAATATCTACGGCCCCCGGATGGGTTTTAAACACGCGATACCTCATATCATTGAGCGTATCCGCAAGGGTGAAAATCCGGTGAAAATCTATGGCGCGGATCAAACCCGGTCGTTTTGTTTCTGTACCGACGGGGCGGAGGGCACGGTGCTGGCGCTGGAAAGCGACGGTTCTGATCAGCAGGTGTATCATATTGGCAACAGTGACGAAATAACCATTGAAACATTGACCCGTACTATCGGTGCGGCGATGGGTTATGCCGGCTCCTATGAAAACGCGCAGACCTATCCCGGTTCCGTATCCCGGCGCTGTCCCGGCATAGCTAAAGCCCGGCGGGATTTCGGCTACGACCCCAGGGTCTCTCTGGAGGAAGGCATAGGGAAGACCGTGGCGTGGTACCGCGCTTTTTTTGACGCGGGTTCCCCCATTACAACGGGAGGGTTCAAGCCGCCGGAGGCGCTCCAATACCGGAAAGATTTATAGGGACATTTATGAGCCGCCTGTTTGATATTCTGCTTTCATCATGTGCGCTGTTAGTTTTTTTACCTTTTGGAATAATTATTGCGCTTATTCTGCGGTTTACCGGGGAGAGGGAAATATTTTATACTCAAGAACGGATAGGCAGAAACGGCAAGCGATTCGGCCTGCTGAAATTCGCAACTATGCTCAAAAACAGCCCCGCTACCGGCGCCGGGGATGTGACGGTTAAGGATGATCCGAGGGTGCTGCCGGTCGGCCGTATCTTGAGAAAGACGAAAATCAACGAAATACCGCAGCTTATAAATATATTGACCGGCGACATGAGCGTTGTCGGACCCCGGCCCCAGACGCCGAAAAACTTTGAATACTTTCCGCCTGAAGGGAAGAAAATAATTTTGGCAATGCGCCCCGGCCTGAGCGGAATCGGTTCGATTGTTTTTCGGGACGAGGAATCAATTGTCGCAAAGTCAGAAAAAACAGTAGAAGAATGTTACCGCGAGCTGATCGGTCCCTGTAAAGCTGAATTGGAAGCATGGTATTATGAGCGGCAAAACATCGTAACGTATCTGCTGCTGATATTTGTTACCGCGTGGGTTATTATCAGGCCCCGTTCGGAAATTTACCGCCGGATATGGCCTTCTCTGCCGGCGTTGCCTGATGGCTTGTTTCCCGGATAATTTACGTGACGGAAAATGAAGCCCGCAAAGAAGTTAAATATCTGAAAATATTTACGGATACTATCCATTCATTGCAACAAAAAGGTATGTTGGTCCGTCCCGTTCCGGGTTAATTACTCATGTTACGCAGTGGTTATATAAAATGGTCGAAAATGCCTCGAAAATGCTCGAAATATGGCTTTTCTTAAAAATTCACCCGCTTTCTTTGATATAAAAATCACTTTTGCGTAAGGTGAGTTAATTAAACTAATTAGTGTCTATCCATAAAGCCGGCTACTTTATGGACAGACCTTGCATTTTCTCGCCTAAAGGCTATGAAAATGCGGTTTTTAGGGAAGTCTGGCTATAATATGTCCACATTATAGCCAGACTCTAATTAAACTATTTAATGACGTAATTCCTGAATTCAAGCACAAAGAAACCGGTAAATTTTTGGATGAAAAAATGTGAGTAAAAATACCAGCCCAACGCAATCCGCTCACCACGCGCCGGTTTTTCTCAGTAGGGCTTCGCCATTTCCGCCCAGCAGCCGATCACGGCTTTCCCGGGGGATGCCGCTTTGGGCGATACCCGGTAAATACCGCTCTGGGGAGAGGAGGGGGAAGTCGCTGCCGAAGAGCAGCCGTTCTTCCACGCCTAAAGACCGGGCGCAGGCATAGATTCCCGCGTCATAGAGCAGAACCGACGCCGCGGTGTCGTAATAAAGATTCCGGCATTTTTTCCGTATCTCCGGCATCAGCTCATAAAACAAAAAACCGCCTCCCCAGTGGGCAAGGATAACGGTCAGGCCGGGATGATGGTCCAGCAGGCGTTCTGTCTGCGCCAGGGTAGCGCTGGTTTTGCCGGGGTAGTAATGGCCGACCGGCTCGTTCAGGTGCAGCAGTACGGGAATTCCCCGTTCCGCGCAGGCCGCCGCGAGAATCCGGGTGTCCTTAGGGTCGTCAAGGCGAAAATTCTGCCCATCGGGAAACAGCTCGCCGGCGCCCCGAAGCCCGGCCCGGTACGCCCGGTCGATTTCCCGCTCCGCGTCCCGGTGCGCGGGCGGGACCACCATATAGCCGGTGAGCCGTCCGGGATATTGCCGCGTTTGATCAATAACATAGTCATTGACCATGCGGCAAAGCCCCATATCCTGAAAGCCGAAGCCGAAAACCACCGCCCGGTCAAACCCTGTCCGGTCCAGTTCCGCCACCGCCTCCGGCCCGGCGGCAAAGCGGTTGTTGGGGTTGGAGGCAAGCAGGGCGAAATAGGGTTCCCGGAGGGCGTAGCGTTCCGCGTTGGCGCTGATCTCAGGGGGCGTTAGGTGTACATGAAAATCGATTTTCACGGGCTGTCCGTCCCGGTTTTCTCCAGCAGCTTCCGCCGCGTTTCGGCGTAAACCGCCCCGGCTAGGGCCGCCGCCTGGCCGAGCATGGCTTGACTGTCCCGGCGGTATCGCTGTTTTAACGCACTGTCCGCAAGGCCGGGAAGATTGATCAGAATGGTCAGTTCCGCTCCCCGGGCGGATGCCAGGAGGCTTTGAGCCCCTAAACCCACATCGCTGGCCGTTGGGGGGTAGTAGTCCTTTGCCAGGTCCTGGGCCAGGCGCAGGCCGTCCAAGGCCGCGCTCAGGATATGATAGGGCGCAAGGACCGCCCCCTGGACCGCCTCTTCCAGCGCCCGCCGCCGGTCTTCGGCGTTTCTTATTCCCCGGGCCGCCATAAGCGCCGCATAGGCGGCGGCGTCCGCGTCTACCAGGCTCAGGAGCCGCTGCCTAAGCCTTCCCGCCGTTTCGATAATCCCCGCCAGTTCTTCTTTGCGATGGGTATATTCCCGCTTTTCCGCGCTTACCGCCGCGGCCATGGTAATAAGGCCGATGCCCAAGGCCGCCTCGGCCGCGGCGCTGGAGCCGCCGCCGGGCGCGGGGTCCGCTGACGCAAGCCGGCGGGAAAATGTTTCCAGCGTCTCATTGGTCAATCGCATAGCGCGTCCTCCGGTCAGGATTGGGAAGTCTGGATTCGCAATCCGCGTTAATCCGTAAACTTTAGTAAAGCCCGCGTTACTCAGCGCCGCCCTAGGGAAGCGCTGAGTAACGCGGAATTTTTAACAAGGTCCACGATTACCACGGATTTCCGGCAATAAAAACCCAGGGCCAGCGCGCCATGATTTCTAATTCCTTATAACATAAGGAATTAGCTCGCGCGCATTTTTCAGGGCCGAAATCGTAATTCTTTACAGCATAAAGAGTTAACATGCATGGCGCTCCGGCCCTGGGGAATGGCGGCTTCCCTGTTGTATAAGCGGCGGACCCTATGCTAGCATGAAGCCATGGGTTTATCAACGGCGAAAAAATGGCCCGCGCTGCTTCTCACGGCGTATCTTGCCCTTGCCGCCATAGGAACCTTCACCTTCTCGATGTTTGAGACCCTCAATTTCGATGCATTGGGGGAGGACAATCCGGTTGCCGCGGTTTTTACCGCTGTAGAACTTGCCTTCGACTGGCTGGCCGGGGGCCAAACCCTCATAGGCAGGGCGGGAAGGCGCCTGGCATCCTCCTTGCACGGCGGCCTCCCGCGCATACTAGCGCCGGAAACCGGGAAGGCCGGGGCCGTTTTGTTGTACGCCTCTGTGAAAACATTCGGGAAAATATACTATCCCTTGATTAAAAACGCCATCCCCTTGAAACTCCGGACCTGATACCCCCGCCTTTTTCCCCTAATAGCGATGTTTAATAGCAAGCCGGCTGCGGAACCCGGTTGGTTTTACGTCGGCCCAAGCGGTTCCCCGGCCCGCGGGCGGCGAAACCGCGTTCTTTAGCGGTTGTAATTGTAAAACTGATGTTTTGCGATTACCTCACATTGCGCAAATACATCGAACTATAGGTTTGCGGGAACCACTGATTGCGGACCGAAGGTCCGGAGTCAATTTAATCAGCGCTTCCCTAGGGCTGCCCAGAGGCCAGCCGGATTTCTAATCAGCCCTTCCTGATTGTATTTGCGCGGCGGAGCAATGGGTTTCTCCGCATATTCAGGGCAAACCAAAAGCCTAAGGAGGCGTTATGGTATTAGGCGATATTGTTCAATGAACAAGCGATACTGTTGAATCTTGCGGGCAGCACCAAAGATGCGGTCTTTACAGAACTCATCGAGGCGCTAACGGCGGTTCATCCTGAATTTGACCGGGATGAACTGCGGGCGGTTATTGACGAGCGGGAGCGGAAAATGAGCGCCGGCGTCGGCGGCGGGGCCGCGATACCCCACGGGTATTATCAGAAAACCTCCTGCGCGGCTGGGGCGCTCGGCGTTTCCAAGACCGGCATCGATTACGGCGCGCTGGATGATAAACCGGTTTATATCGTGTTTATAACCATAATCGGCGGCGCGTCCCGTGAAAATCATCTGCGTATTCTGAATCAGATTTCCGCTTTGATAAATTCAGAAGCCCTTAACCTGATACGAACGGCAAAGAACAGCCGGGAAGCGCTGGACATTTTGTCACGGTTTTATTAACAGCGCAAAAAATGAGCGTACTATGGCTATTATTACCATGTTTAAACAAAGCGCTATTTTAACCGCGCTAGGCATGGCCGTTGTTTTTCTTTTCCTGTGGATCATGATTGTCTGCATCAATCTTACGGGAAAACTGATCCATGCAATGGGCTGGGACAAAGACCCGCGGACGCCTCAGCAGGAAGGGCCCAAAAAACAGGCCGGCGCGGTAAGCCCTAAAATTGCCGCGGCCATAACGGCGGCGCTTGCGGAATACCGGAAGGGGGAGAAGGAATCATGAAAAAGGCGCTCTATTGGCTGGTCTTGCTCTCAGGCGTTATTGTTTTGTTCATTCTCTATAAAAGGATTACATAGAACGCGCTGATTGGGGCGGTTAATTAATTGTTTAACGTAAACCACCGGCTATGCCGGTGAGACTTGAAAAGGCTATGCCGTGTCCAGCGTGATACGAATAGCGAAAAGTAATAAGGTACTCCCGAGGAAGCCCCCGAACAA
>JAITHL010000033.1 GCA_031279975.1 Treponema sp.
CTAGGGAAGCGCTGATTAAATCAAGTTTTTAAAAATAGCCCGCGGATTGCGCTGATTACCGGTAACAAAATCTGTGAAAATCAGTGCTAATCCGCGTTAATCCGCGGTCTCTTTTGATAATGCCTAATTATTCAGCGTTGCCCTAGGGAAGCGAAGGCGGCGAATCGAGGGCGGGGAAGCGGCGGGCGGGACGCTTTTTGTTACCAATTACTTGTTATCCGTTCTTTGTTCCCTTATATTGATGGGTATGGCAGATCGCATGGATGTATATGAAGACGAATTATCCCTGGTGGCGGAGCGCTATGAGTTCATAAACGGCGCGGCCTATGCCATGAGCTCCCCTAGCGCGGTTCATCAGTTTATCTTGTTGAAGACCGCGGCGCAGCTTGATGCTTTCTTTCACAGTAAGCCCTGTACGCCCTACACGGCGCCCTTTGACGTGTACCCCCTCGCGGATAAGGGGGATATGCGCACCCTGGTCCAGCCGGATATCCTTGTCGTGTGCGATACAAAGCGCTTGAAAATGGACGGCTACTACGGCCCCCCGCCGCTGCTTATCGAGATACTTTCCCAGAACCGGTCCCACGACTTGGTTGCCAAACTAGCCCTTTACCATAAGGCCGGCGTGACCGAGTACCTGGTCATTGACCCGGATTATAAAATTGTCCTGCGGTTTACCTGGGGCGAAGACGCCTATAGCTGCAACACCTTTCCCTTTGGCCCGGCCATTCCTTCCCGCTATTTTGCGCCCCTGAGTTTGGACCTTTCCTTCCCCCTTCCTTTTGAGGACGCGGCGGAGCGGCCGGTAATCCAGGAGGATTCCCCGGGAAACCGCTGATTGCGGCCACTAAGGGACCGGCGGCGGGCTTTTTAACCAGGCCCGGGGATTGCGAATCTTTAGTTCAACAGGGATTTAATATAATCCGCGCCGGACCAAGGGTTTGCAATCCGTAGGCCCTTTTGATGCTCTTATGCTATGCGGCGCTTCCCGGTGAGGCCCCGGTACGGCCCTTGTTTTTTTTCCCTTTTTTTTCTATCCTTAAGCCAATAGTAAACTATTGATAGAGAATAGTATAAAATTACACGGGGGTTTCTATGAAGATCGCGATTAACGGCTTTGGCCGTATTGGCCGTTTGGTATTTCAGTCCATTGTGGGGCAGAATTTACTGGGAAAGGACAAAATTGATGTGGCGGCGGTAACGGATATTACCACCGACGCCAAGTATTTTGCCTACCAGCTCAAGTACGACTCCACCCAGGGGCAGATGCGCGCCGATATTAGCACGAAAAAGAGCGCCGGCGCCGCGGAAGACGATGTGCTTGTGGTGAACGGCCATGAAATTCAGTGCGTTATGGCTGAAAAGGAACTGAAAAATCTGCCCTGGGGCAAAACCGGGGTGGAGTATGTGATCGAATCTACCGGCCTTTTTACCGGGGATAATGCCTACGGACACCTGGACGCGGGGGCTAAAAAGGTGATCATCTCCGCGCCGGCCAAGGGCAAGGATAAGAAGATTCCCACCTTTGTCATGGGGGTCAACAACGATCAGTACGATCCCAATAAGGACCAGGTGATTTCCAACGCAAGTTGCACTACTAATTGCCTGGCGCCGCTGGTATATGTTTTGTTGAAAGAGGGGATCGGTATTGAGACTGGGCTTATGACCACCATCCATTCCTATACGGCCACCCAGAAAACCGTGGACGGCCCCTCTAAAAAGGATTGGCGGGGCGGGCGGGCCGCGGCAATCAACATCATCCCCTCCACCACCGGCGCGGCCAAGGCCGTGGGTGAAGTCCTCCCTGAAACCAAGGGCAAACTGACCGGCATGAGTTTCCGGGTTCCCACCCCCACGGGTTCCGTGGTGGACCTGACTTTCCGCTCGGTGAAGGACACTTCTATAGAAGAGATCAACGCCGCCTTCAAAAAGGCTGCGGACAGCTATCTCAAGGGTATCCTCGCCTATTGCGGCGAGGAGATCGTCTCCACCGACATCATCCACAATGTGAACACCTCGATCTACGACAGCCTGGCCACCCTCCAAAACAACCTCCCTGGGGAGAAGCGCTTTTTCAAGGTAGTTTCCTGGTACGACAATGAGTGGGGTTACTCCAATAAGGTGGTGGACCTCCTCAAGTACATCAACAGTAAAAAATAGGGGCTATTGGGGGCGCTTCCATCGCTTCCCTCAAAGGGGGGCTTCATCCGTTGTCAACAACTTAAGGGGGGACCGGGGCCTACGGCCCCCCGGCGGGGGCGTTGCGGGGGCATATCCCCCGCTGGGGGGTACGCGACTTCCCCTCCTCATTTTTTAAGTTGTTGATAGCGGGCTTCACCCCAGTCCTCCCCTTTTTTACTCCCCTTCGCAAACAAGGAGCAATACATGGCAATAAAAACCGTTAAGACCGTTGACCTCAAGGGTAAACGGGTGATCATGCGGGTGGATTTCAATGTGCCTATGAAAGACGGGGCCGTGCAGGACGACACCCGTATCGTGGCGGCGATTCCTACAATAACATACATTCTCGAACAGGGCGTAAAAACCCTGACCCTTATGAGCCACCTGGGTGACCCGGCCAAGGACGCCAAGAAAGCCCAGGAAAAGGCGGAAAAGGATGGCAAACCCTTTGACAAGGATGCCTACATCAAGGGCAAACACCGGCTGGCCCCGGTTGCCGCCTATCTGGAAAAGAAACTCGGCAGGCCCGTTATCTTTGCCGGTGAAGACGGCTGTTACGGCAAGCGGGCCTTTATTGAGTCCCAGCCGGATGGTTCGGTGATCATGCTGGAGAATACCCGCTTTCATAAGGAAGAGACCGCCAAGGACGCGGCGGAGCGGGACAAGTTGGCCAAGGAATTGGCCTCCTACGGCGAGGTGTTTGTGAACGACGCCTTCGGCACCGCCCACCGGGACCACGCCTCCACCGCCTCCATTGCCAAATTCGCGCCGGTTTCAGTGGCGGGCTTTCTTATGGAAAAAGAGGTTGACTACCTGGAGCCCATTGTTACCAATCCCCAAAAACCCTTGGCGGCTATTATCGGCGGGGCCAAGGTTTCATCAAAAATCGCCGTGCTGGAAAGCCTCCTCAAGAACGCCGCCGTACTGGTAATCGGCGGCGGCATGGCCTATACCTTCCTCAAGGCCCAGGGCCATAAAGTGGGCAAGTCCCTGGTGGAAGACGACCAGATCGATACGGCCCGGAAGATACTGGAGGCCGCCAAAAACGCGGGGGTGGAAATCATACTTCCGGCGGACCATCTTGCCGCGGAAACCTTTGACGCCGCCGCCAAACCGGTTCCAATTGACGGCGTTGATCTGCCCGATACCCTGATGGGCATGGACGTGGGGCCCAAAACCCTGGAGAAGTATCAGGCTGCGCTTGAAAAAGCCAAAACCATAGTGTGGAACGGCCCGGTAGGGGTTTTTGAGTTCGACGCCTTTGCCAAGGGTACCGAGGCGGTGGCAAAACTCACGGCCGCAGCCACCGGCAGGGGCAGCATTACCGTGGTTGGGGGCGGCGACTCGGTGGCCGCGGTAAACAAGTTCGGCCTTGCCAATAAAATGAGCCATGTCTCTACCGGCGGCGGCGCGTCGCTGGAATTGCTGGAAGGCAAGAAACTGCCGGGCATTGAGCAGATAACGGAGAACAAGTAACAGGGAACAGGCGGAGCCGGGAAGACCGGCCCGCCTGTTATTCATCGCTGGACCCTGTTAGGGAAGCGCTGATTAGGGTAGACTTTTTTTTCAATCTAAAAAATGAAGTTTTTAGGGATAAGCCGCTTAAAAATGCGTGTTTCGCTGGACTTTAGTCAGCGACTGCGGGGCGGTTCTTGGCAAAAACGCCGTATTCCCCTATAATGAAGGCATGGATGCGGATAGGAAGATTGAGCTGGCCATTCGGGAGCTTGCCCAGGAACTCCGGGGCCGTAGCGACGCGGCCAGGCTGTTGCGCCGTCTTTTTGACGGACTCTGTGAAACCCTGCTGGCGGATTCCGCGACGGATCATATCTATGCGCCCAACGCGGTTATCGAGGTAGTTGATACGCGGTCGGGCGCTCTGTACCGGCGCTATTTGGAACTGGCCTATGACGAAAATGACAACGGCATACGCCTTATGGGGGAAAGTATGACCGGCGGGCCGAGCCAAATCGTGTTTTTGTCCGATACGGCCCTTAAAAAGATGCGTTCCCTAAAAGGGGAAGACTTTGACGATCCTCCCTGCAAGGGCAAGGCGGATTAAGCATTTTGATAAAAGAATAGCAGAGCCCATAGGCGGAGGGCTGGAGCTTCCCACTATTAACAACGTAAGGGGGACCCGGGGGCGTTGCCGCGTAGTGGGCGTACCCCAGGGGGTACGCGACTTCCCCCTCCTATTTTCTTAAGTTGTTGATAGCGCGGGGCTTCCCCTTACAGGGCCGCAAATTGTTACGAATAAACGCTGGTTAGCGTTGTTCATGTTCAGCGGATTCGCAATCCGCGGACCCGCTGTTACCCCCGCATGAGGATGTTCCGTTTGCCCAAATAGGGGAGGACCGGGCCGTAGGATACCTGTATTTCCCGTTGGAGCTTTTCAGCCAAGAGGCGTTCATCAACAGTTCCTTCTATAATAAGGCGCAACATCCCCTGGTCCAAAACCGCCCGGTAGGCGTTGAGCGCCGGTTGGGCGAACAGGAGATCGTCCAGCCCGTGAATATGCAGGGGGCGCATGAGGTTTTCCCGCCTGCCCCGGATCTTGCCTAGGCGGGGCAGGGCGCTGCCGCAGCCGCAGGGCCTGGTTATGAGGCTGCCGATATCGCCGGTCCGGTATTGGATGAGAGGCATGGCTTCGCTGCGCAGGCTGGTCAGCACGATTTCCCCGTCCTGCTCAGGTGGAAGGGC
Source organism: Treponema sp. (assembly GCA_031279975.1). Lineage (GTDB taxonomy): Bacteria > Spirochaetota > Spirochaetia > Treponematales > Breznakiellaceae > JAITHL01. The sequence goes on from JAITHL010000033.1 coordinate 4,882, forward strand.
TTCCCCGGTCTGGGGATCGATGATCGTAACGCTATAGTCCTCCAGCCGGACATGGTGTCCCTCCTGGGCGCAGCATTGTACCGCGAGGCCGTAACAGGTCTCGGTTAGGCCGTAATGGGTAAAAACCCGGCAGCCCCATGTTTCGGTAAGGGCCTTGATAAGGCTATCAGAAACATAATCCGCGCTGAGCAGGACCGTTTCAGGGCGCAACTGCGGCGCATAGCGGCAGAGCCAGAAGATTTCCGCTGGAAAGCCCACCAGACAATCAGCGCCGGCGGCGGCGGACAGGGCGTCCGGCCCCTGGATCGCGCCGTGAATCACCGAAGAGACGCCGATACGCGCAAGCCCCCGGCGGAGCATATCCGCCACGCTTCCCGGAGCGTCATTGGACATCATAATAGCGCAGCGTCCACCGCTCCGCGCCAGGGGCCGCATACCCCAGGCGAAAAAAGCCGCGGTCCGTTCCAGGTCCCCTTCGGTAAACCATAGCCGTTTGGGAGCGCCGGTGGTACCGGAACTGTTCAATGTGCGGATACGGGCTATTTCCCCCAGGGGAACGCAGAGCATACGGGGACCTTGGGCGGCAATCGCCGCCGCGTCAATGAAGCCCCCGTTCCCTTCCTGGTAAAAGGGGCTTTTTTCCCGGGCCCTCGCCGCGGCTTCGCGGCCTTTGCGCTCCTGGTATTCGGCGAGGCTTTGGGGGGTGAAACGCTCTGGTTCCAGGGCCGCGAGAAAATAAGCGCCCTGGAAACCCGGCGGCAGGGCTCGGCAGGGCTCGGCGCCCTCAAAGAGCAGCCGGCCCCAGTAGGACAGCAGTTCCGGGGTATGATCCTCAAAGCATACCACCCGTAATCCGGCCCGGGCAAAGCGGCCGGCCAGGGCCTCCCAGGGCTCAAAACGCCACGGCAACGGCGGCGCGGGGCTGGGCAAGGCTGCGGGGCTGCCAGGGGCATACAGGTCCGCTATATACAGGGTCCCCTGGGGTTTGAGCACCCGCGCCGCCTCAGCTAAGGCCGCGTCCGGGGCATCCATTGCCGAAAGGCTGCATTCAAAGATCAGCGCGTCAAAGGAAGCTGCCTCAAAAGGCAGGGCGCGGGCGTTTCCTGTCAACAGCCCTTTGCCGACTCCGGGGCGTATATCCAAACCCCAGGCGTCAAGCCCCAAGCCCTTCCGCAGGTAATTCACCGTCCGCCCATCGCCGCAGCCCACATCCAGGGCCTTGCCCCCCTTGGCCGGAGCGCAAAGGCTCAATAAACGCTTGGTTAATGCTAATCCGCCAGGTTTCATGCCGTTCTAGTGTACCCCGGAATTGCCCCTTGATCCAGGCTGGCGGGCCGTACTAGGGAACCGCTGATTAACTTGACGCCGGACCTTGGTCCGCAATCAACGCTTCCCCCCTAGGGCCGCTCCCCGCTCAACTCTTTTGCCTGTTCAAGGAGCTTCACGAATTCCCGGCGGTACCCTGACGCATCGGGCCCCAGGGAAGCACGGGCCATGGCGAGGGTCTGGCTGAAACTGGCGTTTCCCCTGTGGGGGCTGTTCCGCAGGAGCATCCCGAAGGCCGCCACCGCCGCGGCGAAGGTGAAGTCCTCCGAAGCGCCGCCGTCCCGGCGTACCGAAGCGTCCGTAACCGGAAACGTAATGAGATTCCCGGCTGTTTCATTGGGCAGTGTATACCGGACCTTTACGGTAAAAAGCTCGTTGGCATAGGCGCCCTCAGCCGCTTCCGGCGGGCTTTGATATTTGAGGGGATCGGTTTGGGGGAGGGCGTCGGCCTCAGCGCCCGGCGGGATGAGTTCATAGAAGGCGGTAACCCGGTGGCCCGCTCCAATATCGCCTGCGTCAACCGCGTCATTATGAAAATCCTCGTTTTGCAGCAGGCGGTTTTCATAGCCGATGAGCCGGTAGGCCCCCACCGTTGCCGGGTTAAACTCCACCTGAATCTTGACATCCTGGGCAATGGGTATCAGGGTTCCGCTTAACTGCTCCGAGAGGAGCTTGTTGGCCTCTTCCCTGGTATCGATGTAGCCGTAATTCCCGTTGCCCTTGACGGCCAGCTGTTTTAGCGTTCCGTCCCGGTAGTTCCCCATGCCGAATCCCAATACGGTTAAATAGATGCCGGTCTTGGCCTTTGTCTGGATAAGGCCGATCAGATCGCTCCGGCTGGTAAGGCCCACATTGAAATCCCCGTCGGTACAGAGGATCACCCGGTTGACGGCCTTGGGATCAAAGCGCTGTTCCGCCAAATGGTAGGCCAGGCGGATTCCCTCGCCCCCGGCGGTGGAGCCTCCGGCGGAAAGCTTATCCAGGGCGGCGAGGATGCGCCCTTTGTCGCCGCCGCTGACGGGGGGCAGCACGGTTCCCGCGGCGCCGGCGTAGACGCAGATAGCGGCGCTGTCATGCCCGTTCAGGGCGGAAACGAGCGTTTCCAGGGCGGACTTTACCAGGGGCAGCTTGTTCGGCTCGTCCATAGACCCGGAGACATCCAGCAGGAACACCAGGTTGGCCTTGGGCCGCCCGCTTACGGGGAATTCCCGCCCCTTTAGGGCTATGCGGGCCAGGATATGCTCCGCGTTCCAAGGGCAGACGGCGGCCTCGGCGCGGACCGCGAAGGGCCTGCCGTCCTCAGGGGGCGGGTAGCCGTAATCAAAATAGTTTACCAGCTCTTCTATGCGTACCGATGACGGGGGCGGCAGCTGGCGGCTGGTAATAAAATAGCGAACAATTGAGTAACCCGCGGTATCCACGTCGATTGAAAAGGTTGACCGGGGATTATCCCGGACCCGCCGGAAGGGGTTGTCGGTAAGATGGTCGAATTCATTGACCGCGTATTCCGGCGCGGCTCCCTGGTCCGCCGGGGCTTCCATGCGCAGGGCCTCGGCGTAGGGTTCGTATTGGGAGGCGCATGAAAGCAGGAGGAGGCCGGGCAACAGGGGCGCTAGGTACCGGCTTAGGTTCATCATACCATGAGTATAGCGCCGGAGCGGAGCTTTGTCTAGGGAAGCGCTGATTGCGGACCAGAGGTCCGGCGCGGATTATAGAATTTGAAATCCGTGAAAATACGCGGACTCCTCTGATTACCCTATTAACCGCCGCCCTGGGCGGCCTCCATAACGCAAACGGCGTTTTAGCCGGAGGCTTATCCCCGGCGTTTCAAGCGGCTGCTTATCGCGGGCGGTTTTCTTCCGCCGTTTTTTGCTTGGGAAAATTTTGACGCCAAACAACCTGCCGGTATCTTTTCATTAGAGCTGTTCTGAAACTTCAGTTTCAGAACAGCAAATCGCGTTTCATGTTCGCCCAGTCTTTTTCTATTGGATTGAAGTCAGGAGAATATGGCGGCAAAAACAATAAACCGGCATTGGTTTTCCCGCATATCTTGTTGAGATGTTTCTTCCGGTGAAAACTAGCGTTTTCCATAATAATAGTCTTTCCCGCCCCAATAGTTTTAAGGAGGTCAAACCTAAACCATCGTTCAAAACGATCTGCCTTCATTGATCCTTGATAACACAGGGGCGCCAATTTTTTTGCGCCTTCATTCCCGTGGATTACCGCAAAAATCGCATTTTCGCGGCCCTTATGCTGAGAAAATGCAAGGTCTGTCCATAAAGCAACCAACTTTATAGACAGCCACTAAATAATCAGAAAGGGGATTCAGCGTAAGGCGTACTTTTCCATTAATGGTCTTTTGATTGCTGTAATATCTTTCAAGAATACTATTCATCATAATAAAATTCGCCGTAATACAAGACTGAAATAGCAGACAACAAAGTAGAGTTATAAAAATAGTACCCAGCCGCTTCATAGTTCCCTCCCTCATTTCTACGGATATGTTAGCTTCTTTATAATCCCGCCGATCCTTCCCAATGCGCCCTTCTCTTTCAAAGTCAAATGTATCTGTTGCGGTAACACATACAATAATACCGCTTTCTTCATTTTTACCAGTAACATGCCGGCTTAATGCGTGTATGCCTCCAATGACGAGAGACCTGTCAGAACCAGAACCGCCGCCCTTCCCGCCGGTTCTGGTGAAACCGCGTTTTTAAGCGGAGGTTATTCTTAAACTGAAGTTTCAGAATAACATTATTATTGGCGGCTTTCAATGTTTTGTCAATAGTCCAGCAGGGCAAAAGCATTTAACTTACCCGGAAGGATGATATACTGGAACCGCCTTGGGAGGGGCCGGGAAGTGAAAAGCAGAGGCCTAGAAGATATAGAGCGGATGAAGGAATGCCTTAGC
>JAITHL010000052.1 GCA_031279975.1 Treponema sp.
CCCCCTACAGACCGGAAGATGAATATCAAAGCCATATTGGGGGCCAACGTTAAGTTTTACCGGAAACAGCGGCGTATATCCCAGGAAGATTTGTCAGAGAAGCTGGAGATTGGCCCGAATCATCTGAGCAAGATAGAACGGGGAGCGGCTTTTGTTTCCGCTGAATTGCTGGAGCGGCTTATTCAGGCGCTGGGCGTTTCCTCATCGGCGCTTTTTCATTCCGCGGAGGAAGATACCTGCGATAACGGCATCGTCAGCCGCCTGGATCGTATCATCGAGCAAGAGTTAGAAAATACGAGAAAGAACATCAGCCTTCAGTTATACCGGATGCTTGCGGAACAGGGCGCGGAACGAGGGGAATCAATGAAGGACCGCAAGTAACCGCGGACCGGAGGGCTTGGTTTCGCGCCCAGGGTAATCACCAAATAGAGCCACGCCGGCATTTCAACGCCGATGATCGCCGCGCCGAAGAAAACGCGGATCACAGAGCCGGAGGCGGGAGAGGGATGAATTTCTGGTTATGGAAGGAGCGCCCGCCCTTTCGTGAGCCGGGAACGGAATCTTGAAAAAATTTTTTCCGAAAAAACATGATTGGGGATTGACTAAAAAACGGAGCTTGATAAGGTTCTGCGTAAGATTAACGCGATACCGGTGAAGTGTTTGCGCTTTCGTACGCCATACGAGGTTTTAAGCTGTCGCATAGACGCGCTTGCTGGTTGAATCCGGCGTACCCAATGAGCCTATTGATAAGCCGCGGCGCCGCCTGCCGCCGTTTCGCCCTTGTTTCCATAGCCTCTCCCCCTGTTTCAGCGGCCGGACCTCCGGGCCGAAGGCCCGCGTCCACCCGCCTGAGTGAGTAGTCCATTCTTGGCCGCTTGCGCTGTCCTGTCAAGGAGAAGCCGGGGCGTAAAACCGGCGCAAAGGATAGGAAGGCCGGGAACGCCCTGGACTAGACCGGGAACCGGTATGCTCAGGCTGAACCGGCGGTGAGCGCCGCCTGCCGCTTCCGGCGGCGCTCACCGCCGCCGCGTCCGGCTATTTCATGAGCATCCGCACTTTGATAATCCCGTCCACCTCGATAATCGCGTCCAGCGCGGCGGGGGGGATTTCCTGTTCCGTATCGATAATATTATAGGCGTAGTTGTCCCGGTGGTGGTTGATCATCGCTTCGATATTGATGCCCTCACGGGCAAGTATGGCGGTAATTTGGCCCACCATGTTGGGGATATTCCGGTTTACCACCAACAGCCGGTAAGGCGCCCCCTGATCCAGCCCGCATTGGGGGAAATTCACGGAATTTTTTACCGCCCCGGTTTCCAGAAAGGCCATGAGCTGTTGAACCGCCATGATTGCGCAGTTATCCTCAGCCTCCGGGGTGGAAGCCCCCAGGTGGGGAATACAGATCGCCTTGGGGCATCCCAAGAGTTCCGCGGTGGGAAAGTCGGTAACATATACCGAAAGTTTTCCCGATTCCAGGGCGGCGATGCTGTCCGCCTCGTTCACCAGGCCGCCGCGGGCTAGGTTGATGATACGGGCGCCCTTTTTCATAAACCGGATTTTTTCCGCGTTCAAGAGGCCCCGGGTGGCATCATCCAGGGGGAGATGGAGGGTAACATAATCCGCCTTGGCCAGAAGCCCCTCCAGGGTATCCTCCCGCCGCACCTGCCGGGAGAGATTCCAGGCGGCGTCCACGGAAATGTACGGATCATACCCGGACACCTCCATGCCCAAGGCGGCCGCGTCGTTGGCGATCATCACGCCGACGGCCCCCAGGCCCACCACACCCAGGGTCTTTCCCCGCAGTTCCGGCCCCTGGAAGCGGGATTTATCCTTTTCCACCAGGTCTGGAACCTGGTCCGCCTTGCCGGACAGGGAGGCGGCCCAGGCAACGCCCCCCAGAATATTCCGGGACGCGATGAGCAGGGCCGCAAGGGCCAGCTCCTTCACCGCATTGGCGTTGGCGCCGGGGGTATTGAACACCGCAATGCCCCGGTCGCTGCACAGCTTCACGGGAATGGTATTCACCCCCGCGCCGGCCCGGCTTATTGCCCGCACCGTGCCGGGAATCTCAACGGCGTGGAGGTCCGCGCTCCGCACCAAAATAGCGTCCGGGCTGGGCAGATCGCTGGCCACCTCATACCGGTCCCGGGGGAACAACTCCAGCCCCAGGGGGGAAATCTTATTCATTGTCCGTATCCGAAACATCCAAAACTCCTTATCGCGCATTGCCGGAAGCGTCCGGCCGCCAATCGCCTGGGGAAGCGCTGAATAATTCAATCGAGCTGTTCTGAAACTTCAGTTTCAGAACAGCTTCCGCTTAAAAACGCGGTTTCATAAGGCTTGAGCCTGAGAAACCGCAGGACGTGTTCCGAAACCAACCGGGTTTTGGAACACGTCTAATACCCGATGGTCATTACTATGCCGTATCTCGGGGGGACCGGTATACACCTATGGATGTGATCCGCCATCGCGTGGCCTTCTAACATCTCTATGTCCTTATACCAGCATAGCTCCCTAAGAATTTGTCCCACCCGCTTCCTCGCCTTCCTATACAGGATTTTCATCCGGTACTTTGGCACGATCACGATGTGGTACTCGCATTCCCACTCCGTGCGCTAGATTTTGCCAGTCTTTCATTGGCGCTCCTTTGGCTGTGCCTTGTTCGGGGGGCTTCATCGGGAATACCCTATTACTTTTCGCTATTCGTATCACGCAGGACACGGTATAGCCTTTTCAAGTCTCACCGGCATAGCTGGTAGTTTACGTTAAACAATTAGCGTCTGTCCATAAAGCCGGTTACTTTATGGACACATCTTGCTCTTTCTCGCCTATAGGCTGCGAAAATGCGATTTTTAAGGAACAGGCATGTCAAGCGGACCAATGGTAAAACCCGCTTAATTTTGCAATTCCCTCAAACGGCCAAGATTTTATCTTATAGAAAATGACGCGGGAAGCCCAGGCCATTACGGTTAGCCGCCTTCGCGGTCAGGTAAGCCCCTTGCCCTTTCCTAGGAGCCTGTGGCACTTGTAGAATTTTGCGCTTTTTAAGCGCAAAATTCTACGATTTTCAGGCATCCTTACGGAGTTTGCTGGGTAAAAAACGCGCTTTTGCGCGTTTTTTGAGGTTGGATAGCACAAAGCGCCACAAACTCCTAGGGCGGCGCTGATTTATCCGGCATTATCAAAAGGGTCCACGGATTACCACTGATTTTGTTACCGGAAATCAGCGGTAATCAGCGCAATCCGCGGGCTATTTTTAAAAACTTGATTTAATCAGCGTTGCCCTAGGGGAAAAATTATGCGGACCGCGCGCTTGAAAAACCAGCGGCCAGTATGCTACGGTATCAGCCATGATCCCTATACCGGACCCAGCCGGAAAACCCTATTCGCCAATTGTTATTTGTTATGGAGCCGCCGCCCGCCATAGCCGCATACTGGAACCGTCCCCGGGCCTGATGACTTCCGCAGACGCCTCTGCCAGCGATCAGCGATCAGCGATCAGCGATCAGCGATAATTTTAAATACTTTCTAATCTTTGTCAAGCCCCCCGCAGCATATTGTTCATTTCTTCATCAAGAATTTAATATAGTTCCCC
>JAITHL010000096.1 GCA_031279975.1 Treponema sp.
TCCGTATCATTCATGGGAGAGGGGGCTTAATGAACATACCAACGGGCTTCTCAGACAGTACCTTCCGAAAAAGCACCCTTTGATACCCTGACTCAAAAACAGCTTGACAAAATCGTTTCAAAAATCAATAACCGGCCCCGCAAGGTTTTAGACTACCTGACTCCTTACGAGGTTTTTTCGCCATAAAATTCGCGCTTCAAAAAAATTCCGCGTTATTTAGCGCAGCCAACTAACAAAACACCCATTTAAATCTTCAGAAAAATGGCGCCTAACTTGGCTAACGCTCCCTCATTCCCATGTCCCCCGCGATTCATAGGGCTGGAAAACGGCCCCGCCAGCCATTTCCCAGCCCGCAACCCGTTATTTCGTACCTATCACCCGCCTGAAATTAGCGTTCCTCCCTGACCAGGGCATCCCGGAAACCCGCGCTGCCCAATCGCTCCGCCACAGCCTGGATTTCCTCCGGCCTAACCCCTGACAGAACAACCCGGTAATGCTGTACGCCGTTCAGGTCATAGCGTTCATAGGCGGGACTGAATCCGATATTCTTCAATTTCTCAAAGACCTCCGCCGCGTGGCGGGGAACCTTAAAGGAACCAACCTGCACCCGGTAGGTCTTATCGGTTCCTAAGGGGGGCATACCGGGAAGGATTTCAGCCGGAGCTTGGGCGGCGGCGGGCGGCGGGGAAGCGCCTTGGGCCTGCGGCTGGTATACGGGACTTACCGGAGGCTGCGCCGGCGGCCCCTGGGGAGCGGCCGCGCCCCCGGGGGAAGCCTGGGCCTGCGGGCTATTCTGAAAAATCTGAGCGGCGGGCGGGGCTTCCGGGGCCGCCGGCGCGGTTTGCGGCGGCGCGCCCAGGGCTACCTGGCCTAAACTTTCCGCGAGTATCGGCGCGGTACCGGTACTAACCATATCAAGCAGTTCAGCCGCTCCTTGGGAAACATCCAAGAACCGGGCGGAGACAAAGGGCCCCCGGTCGTTAACCCGGACAACAACCTGCTTATTATTATGTTTATTGGTTATCCGCAACATGGTGCCAAAGGGCAGGGTTGGATGGGCGGCGGTTAACTGGCTTGGATCAAAAAGTTCTCCCGACGCGGTTGGCCGGCCCGCAAATTCTTTCCCATAGAAAGATGCGATGCCTTCCTGCCGGAAGATACCGACTTGCGTATAGTCCTGATCCTGGGCGGCGCATAAAGCCGTCAAACTAAGACTGGTGATAAGTAGCGTAATAATCCGTTTCATACCCTCTATATCGGTATGTTGCGGCGCTCCCTAAAGAAACACGGGGAGCGCCGCGTCCGCCCGGTCAGCGCCGGGATTTGGAGGGTTTTGCCCCTTCGGGCGTTCCAATAGAACGGATTCGTTCTATTTCATCCCGAATCGCCGCAGCCTGCTCAAATTCCAGGTTTTTCGCGTGTTCCAGCATCTCCTTTTCCAAGGCCGCCAGAAGCCGCTTCCGCTGGTCCGGGATAAGCGCATTATAGGCTTTCTTCAAGACTTCCATAGACGTGGCGGCGGCTTCTTTTTCTTCTATTATATGGCGGGTCAAAATGTCCGCGACGGCCTTCTTTACCGTGGCGGGGGTAATGCCGTGGGCCTGATTATAGGCCGTTTGGATGGCCCGGCGGCGCTGGGTCTCGGTGATGGCGTCCCGCATGGCGTCGCTCATCCGGTCGGCGTACATGATAACCTTGCCCGCGGCATTCCGGGCGGCCCGGCCTATGATCTGAATGAGGCTGGTTAAGGAACGGAGGAAGCCGACCTTGTCCGCGTCCAGTATGGCGATGAAGGATACTTCAGGCAGATCGATCCCTTCCCGGAGCAGGTTGATCCCCACCAGCACATCAAAAGCGCCCTGCCGAAGCTGGGTAAGTATCTCCACCCGCGCTATGGTCTCCACCTCGCTATGGATATACCGCACCTTGAGTCCCAGGCCGGAGAGGTAACTGGTCAGGTCTTCGGCCATTTTTTTGGTCAAGGTGAGGATAAGGGACCGTTCCCCCTTGTTGATACGGCTACGGACCTCGCCGTAGATATCCTCCATCTGGCCTTCGCTGGGGCGCACCTCAACTTCCGGGTCTAAAAGACCGGTGGGCCGGATAATCTGTTCCACCACCCGCTTGGACTGTTCAATTTCGGCCTTCCCCGGGGTGGCGGAAACAAAGACGGTCATATCCAGCCGTCCGGCGAACTCGTCGTACCGCAGGGGCCGGTTATCCAGGGCGCAGGGGAGCCGGAACCCATGGTCCACCAGGTTTTTTTTCCGGGACCGGTCTCCCGCGTACATGGCGCCAAGCTGGGGCAGGGTAACATGGCTCTCGTCGATAAAGGTAAGATGTTTTTGGGGGAGATAGTCGATCAGGGTATCCGGCGCTTCCCCCTGCCGCCGGCCCGCCAGGGGCGCCGAGTAGTTCTCTATCCCCGGACAGTAGCCCATCTCGGCAAGCATTTCCAAATCATATTCCACCCGTGTTTTCAGCCGCTCCGCTTCCAGCGTTTTCCCTTCCTTTTGCAGGAAGGCATACCGCTCCGCCAATTCCGCCCGGATGTAATCCAGCGCCTGGAGTACCATACCGGCGGGCATCACGAACTGTTTTGCCGGGTAGATCAGGGCCCGGTCCAGTTCCTCCAGGGTCTCCCCGGAAACCGGGTTAAAGCGGCGTATCCGTTCAACCCGGTCCCAATCCATATCCACCCGGTAGGCGTCTTCCAGGTAGGCGGGAAATATCTCCAGGGTATCCCCCCGGCGGCGGAACCGGCCCCGTTCCAGGACCGCGTCGTTCCGTTCATACTGGAGTTCAATAAACCGGCGGATCAGGGCGTCCACATCTATCGTCTCGCCCCGGGAGAAGGTGGCGGTCATCTTTTTGTAGACCTCCGGCGTTGCCAAGCCATAGATACAGGATACGGTGGCCACGATGATCACATCCTCCCGCTCCATAAGGCTCCGGGTAGCGGAAAGCCGGAGCCGCTCGATCTCATCGTTTACCGAAGCGTCCTTTTCAATATAGAGGTCCCGGCTGGACACATAGGCTTCGGGCTGATAATAATCATAGTAGGAAACAAAGTATTCCACCGCGTTATGGGGAAAAAAGCCCTTGAATTCCCGAAAGAGCTGGGCCGCCAGGGTTTTATTATGGCTTACAATCAGGGTAGGCAGTTGGACCGCTTCAATGATCTTCGCCATGGTAAAGGTCTTTCCCGAACCGGTAACCCCCCGCAAGGTTTGGTATTGATCCCCGGCGTTGATTCCCGCCGTCAAGGCCGCGACGGCCTTTTTCTGATCCCCCGCGGGCGCAAAGGGGGACACTACTTCAAATGGTCGCATAGGGGTAGTATACCTTCAGACCGGATAGGGGGAAAGACTTCTCGCCGGAAACCGCTCATTAATAAAGTCCACGGATTAGAGCATCTTACATCCGTGAAACTCCGCGAACCCTTTTAGGCGGGGGGACCGGGGGGCCTTCCGGCCCCCCGGCGGGGGCGTTGCGGGGGCGGAACCCCCGCATGGGGGGCAGCGGAGAACCCGGAGGGTTCGGCGTGTGGGGGGCTTGCCCCCCGCTTATTTTCCTACTCCCCCTCCCCCCGCTTTTGCTCTTTCTTTGCCTCCGCCCGGTCTTTTATATCCGATATACCGATAAAGATGGCAATGAGGCTGATAAACAGGGCGATTACCGGCGCGGCGCCCCGGAGAAACATTAACACATACCCCCACCAGTCAAGCCCGGCGGGTAAAACGGCAATTACCGTGGCAAGAAGTATCGCCAGGCCAAGAACCAAGGCTTTCATAGGACGCTCCTTTTCAAGGGTTTTTTCCATATTTTCGTACCACCATGATGATAAAGGCGGAAAGAAAAAAAATAGTCGGCAAATTGGACAGCGTAATGGCCGTAAGGGGCAGGGACCCGGCGGTAAACCCGTCCTCTTCGATAACGCCGAACAGCTTGAGGATCGAATAAACCGTTTCTCCGTATCCCGCGATGATACCGATTACCATAAGCATCCATGCCGCGTCCCGGGTTTTTGACCAGAGCATAATGGCAAAAAAAGCCGCCAATGCGCCGAAGGCCAAACGGCTGGTTATATAGACCACCTGTCCCGTATCCATAACGCTATACTATCCGCAATGGGGGGCTGTTGGCAAGAGAAGCGGGGCCTAGGGAACCGCTGGTTAAATGGACTTAGGACCTTCGGTCCGCAATCAGCGCTTCCCTGTTATTTTTCTCGTTTTCCTATGGAAAACCGCGAAAAATCACACTAAAGCAGCGCTGAATGCGGACTTTAGTCCGAATTCCCGATTGAATTATTCAGCGCTTTCCTAGGGCCGCTCCGCCCCGCGCTTAGGGCGTTTCCCGGCCTGATAAAATCCCCCTTTCCCCTCTTGTAGGAATGGAAAATAATAGAGTATACTGAGGTATCGACCAAGTAATCTCCAGGAGGAAAGAAAATGCGAATTCGTTTCTTAGTTGTTTGTTTTGTCAGCCTGATGGCGGCCCTGCCGGCGGCCGCGCCGCTCGCCGCTCAGGAGGATGATTCTAAGAAATCAGATTTTTACTATGTGAATGTCCTCATAGAAAAGATATATCCCTACCAGAAGGGATATGTGGTGGTGTACCGGAAAGGGATAAGCCAAATGGCCCGGACCTATCTGCCCTTGGAATGGTTTAAGGGCGCCGGCGCGAAGGGAGAAATTATCCAGATCGGTTCGGGAACCCGCTGGCCTTGCCTAACAATCTTTTATAAGAGCGGTGAATTTGATCATCTCAGGCTTTATCTGCGCCAGGACCCCAACCATGCAAGCTGGGGCAATATCCCTGTGGGGACCAATCTTGACAGCGAATTTGAGGGAATTGAAGAGTTAAAATTAGAATTTTAATCCATTGCCGCGGGACGGGGAGGCAGGGGTATGTATAAACCAGAACCGGTCCCGCAAGAACTGTTGAGATTCATCCAAGGGGGGCATAAATTTCTCATCGCGGGGCATAAAGAGCCGGACGGTGATTGTATCGGCAGCCAGCTTGCCTTGAGTTCCCTCTTGCAAAGGCTGGGAAAAGAAACGCTGGCCTGTTCCGCGGGGCCCTTTAAACGGACTGAGATCATCCCCTACGAACATTTGTTTCTCAAACGTCCGGGACCGGCGGAACGGCAGGGGTCCCGCCTTATCATTGTGGACTGCTCTGGATTGGACCGGACCGGCGATCTGGAAGAAGCCATAGGGGGCTTGCCCACCGCGATCATTGACCACCATGCCACCGGGAACCAGGGCCCTGAAACAGCGGACCGGGTACTGTATGTGGACAGGAACGCCCCCGCCGCGTCCTTCATGATCCAGGCCCTCATTGAAACCCTGGGCTTGAGTCCCTCGCGGGAAGAGGCGGAACTGCTATTGTTCGGCCTTTGTACGGATACGGGTTTTTTTCGCCATGTGAATGACGAAGGGGCGGAGGTCTTTGCCTTCGCGTCCCGGTTAATCCAGGCTGGGGCCAATCCCAAACAGGCGTTTCAGGCCATGCACGGCGGTAAGAGCCTGGGGTCCCGGATATTGATGGGGCGCATACTCTCCCGGCTGGAATCCCATTACAATGGAAAACTCATCGTCTCCACTGAACCCTATGAAGAATCCCAATGTTTTGGCATGGAAGGCCGGGATTCGGATGCCCTGTACCAGCTGCTCCAATCCATCGCCGGGGTTGAAGCCGTCGCCATCATACGCCAGGAAACCCTTGAAACCTGCACTATCGGTCTGCGAAGCCGGGAGGCGGCCGATGTCTCGGCAATTGCCGCCCAATTCGGCGGCGGCGGCCACAAGAACGCCGCCGGGGCGCAGATAAAGGGCCTTATCCAAACAATAAAACCCAAGGTTATTGAAGCCTTCCTGTGTCCCCTTGAGCGCCTTTCCTAGGGAAACACTGATTAATTCAGGCTTTTTAACAAGGTCCATGGATTACACGGATTAACAGGGATTTCCGGCAACAAAAATCTTCTAATCCGTGTTAATCCGTGGACCCTTTTGACAACGCCGTATAAATCAGCGCCGCCCTAGCCGCTGCTTTCCTTTATAGCGCCCCGACTGCGGAGTTCCTCCAGTATCCTTTGGTACAATTTTCCGTCAATCTTAAATTTTGTCAGATACACCAGGTAGCCTATCAGGATGATCCCCAGGGGCAGGAACAGCATGGCGGACTTGAAGATCACCGTACCCTGGGGGCTCACGTCCCTGGCGCTCTCCGCCCGGTTGACCCCGGACAAAACCAGGGTGATGCCCAGGACGCCGTTTGCGATGGCCCCGCCTATCTTATTGATAAAGGGCTGCACCGAGAAGGTGATACTTTCGTTGCGTTTCCCCGATTTCCACTGACCGTATTCTATGGTATCCGCCAGGAACATCAGCATGAGTATCTGGATAAAGGCCTGGCCGACAAAGATCAGCACCCCCGCCGCGCCGATGAAGATAATATTCATGGGGGCCAGAAAAAAGCCCAGGTATCCGGCTACCACCAGGATAGTTGCGCCGGTATAGAGGGCCTTCCGGGAAAAACGCCGGCCCGCGGCGGGAAAAATAATCAGAGCGCTCAACTGGGAGAGCCCCAGCACCAGGGCGAAGATCGAATACATGCCCTCATCGCCGTAGATGTACTTGAAAAAATGCACCCCGAAGTTAGCGGTGGTGGTATAGCCGATCATAAACAAGG
>JAITHL010000001.1 GCA_031279975.1 Treponema sp.
CCATCAGCCGGCGCCGAAAATTCCCCGTCTGCCGCCGCTTGTCCTCAATCCCGCTAAGGCATTCCTTCATCCGCTCTATATCTTCTAGGCCTCTGCTTTTCACTTCCCGGCCCCTCCCAAGGCGGTTCCAGTATATCATCCTTCCGGGTAAGTTAAATGCTTTTGCCCTGGGTAGAACCCCCGCAGTTGTTGACAGAGCGCCCCCGGCTTAGGATAATACCCTCGTCATGGTGAAAATCGAAAAAAGATATTTGCTCTTAACCCTGTTCACACTGTTTATCCTGTACCTGTTTATTGCCGTTCAGCCCGTTCCGATGGAAACGGTCCTCACCCCCCGGTGGATCAGCTCCCTGGAATCCAACTATCCCGTCTCCCTAAGCCCGGAAACGCCGGAGGCTGATACGGCGGACCTTTTTCCCTTTACCCTGGGGAACCGCTTCGGGTATATCGGCGGGGACGGGAAATACAGCGTCAACCAGATCAAAAAGGGCGGGGTCTCCATTTCCGAAGACCACTGGGCCGAGTATGAGGCCGTTCCCGAATCCATCGAAGTCCGGGGACCCCAGAATACCCTCATAACCCGGATTACCGAAGCCGCGGGCTACCCCCTTTTTCTGGACGGCAAGATATTCCTAGTCAATGACGACCAAACGGCGCTCCACGCCCTCAGCGGCGAAGGCAAACTCCTGTGGACCTATGAATTTGCCGCCATAATAACCGACGTGGACGCCGCCGCGGGGCTGGTCCTCGCGGGTTTCCTGGATGGAACCGTGGAACTCCTCAACGAGGCCGGAAAACGGGTCTTTTTCTTTGAACCCGGCGGGTCCCGGTATCCCGCTATCTACAGCTGCCGTATCTCCCGCGACGGCTCCAAACTGGCGGTCATCGCGGGATATGACGATCAGCGGTTTTTGTTTTTGGAACGATCCGGCGGCTCCTATAAGGTCGCGTACCATGAATTCCTCTCCGGCGGGTTCAACCGGGAGGTATACATGGCCTTTATCGATCACGACCGCCGGATTGTGTTTGAACGGGAGGGGGGGCTGGAGATTTTCACCATAGCCGGGCGCGGCAAGACCGTCATCCCCTTGGAAGGCTCGGTCATCGCCTTGGATAATTCCGGGGAAGACCGCCTGCTCTTCGTCATTAGCTCCCTCACCAGCATCCGGAAAAAACTGGTGGGCATCCGCTTCCCCGGCACCGTCATTATGGAAGCCCCCTTTATGAGCGGCGATGTCTTCCTCAAAAGGAAGGGCAAACGCCTCTACATCGGAGGCGGGGGAAGCCTGGCTTCCTTTGAATTGCATAGGAGGTAGGAACCGGTGAACTCTTTCAAGCGGGGGAAGTCGCGTACCCCCTGGGGTACGCCCCCTATGGGCGCAACAGGGTTGCGCCCTACCCCCTCTACGGGAGGGCGCCGCCCCCCCGTAACGCCCCGTAACCAGGGAGCCGGCAGACCCCCCGGTTACGGGAAACGGTTTCTACTGGTCTTGATCGGCGGGGTACTTCCGGCCCTGTACGGGCTGGACTGGCCTTTAGAATCCCCGGCTTCCATGGTAAATAACTTCGGAGGGAACAACCGCCGCCGGCCCTTTTTAGGAACCGTCTTTGAGACCGAAGAGGCGGTACGGGCCGCCGAAGCGGGGGAGGTGCTTTTTACCCATGACCCGGAACGGAACGCCTCAAAACTCCCCTCCCCGCTAGGCGCTTGGATTGGGGTGGATCATGGGGACGGCCTTATCAGCATTTACGGCCGTTTGTCCAAAGACCGGGATGTTCCCCTGCCTAGGCGGGTAAGCAAGGGGGAACGCATAGCCGCCCCGGGGCAATCCGGGTGGTCCGGCCACAGGGGCTTCTATTTTTCCCTGTTCGACCGGAAAGAACGGCGCTGGATCAATCCTTCCATGATCATCACCCCCCTGCCGGACAGCCGGCAGCCCAATATTCTTTCGGTGGAACTGAAAAACGCCAACGGCCAAACCATCAGCCCCGGCCAAACCTCCAGTATACGGCAGGGCCGCTATACCCTGCTGGTAAACGCCTTCGACACCCGGTTTTCCGAGCGGGAAAACCCGCTGGCCCCCTACCGGATACTCTGTTTTGTCAACGGCATTGAAACCGCCGGGCTTAGTTTTGAAACCTATTCGGCCCGGGACGGGGTCCTGATGGTATACCGGAACGGCTTAACGCCGGTCAACAAGATATACGCCCCCGGCCCCGCCTTTGAGGTGGGAGAACTGTGGCTGACCAGGGGGCTGGCCTCATTGGAAGTAATAGCCCAGGACGTGGCGGGAAATTCCCGGAGCGCCGCTTTCCGGCTGCAAGTTGAATGAGCGAAGCGGTCAAGACCTGGTCCACCCCGGTATCGGCCCAGGAAAGCCGCCGCATCCCCTGTGTTCTCTGCGGGGGCGAAGTCTTTAAACCCGCCCTGGCCTGCGAGGGCTTTTCCTATGTCCGCTGCGCCCGTTGCGGCCTGATCCAGATGAACCCCCAGCCGCTCTTGCGGGAGGTGCGCTTCCGCTACCGGGAGGGGCATGGGGAAAACTATCTGGCCTATGAGATCGCCAATGAACCGGCCTTCCTGGACCTCCAGGAACGCTCCCTCCATGACGCGGGCTTTTACCGGTTGGAAGAGTCCCTATTCTCCCAAGCCGAAGCGCCGGCGGTACTGGATATAGGCTGCGCCACCGGAGCCCTCTTGGAAACCCTGGCAAAACGGGGCTGGAAAACCACGGGGGTGGAACTATCGGTTCCCCAGGCGGACTACGCCCGCCGCTTCCGCGGCCTTGATGTCCGGCCCCAATCCCTGGAGGAATGCCGTTTTACCGGCGGGTCCTTCCAGGCGGCGCTTGCATCGCACCTGGTGGAACATGTTAATGATCCCGCGTCATTGATCCGGGAGGTACGCCGTATCTTAGCGGCAGGGGGCGTTTTCTTTATTACCACCCCCAACAGCGCGGGATTCCAGGCGCGGCTTTTCCGGGGCCGCTGGCGTTCCGCCATTTTTGATCATCTCTATCTCTTTTCGGTTAAGACCCTGCGGGCGTTGCTGGAACAAAACGGATTCTCCATTGAAAAAATCATCACCTGGGGCGGGCTTGGGGCGGGCATAGCCCCGGCCTTCATCAAAAAACAGGCGGACCGCTGGGCAAAGCGCCTGGGCGCGGGGGATGTGATGATGATCCGGGCCCGCAAAAGCAATGGTTAGGGAATATCCGGCGGGCAAGAGACCGGCCCTTCAGCGTTTTTGACAGCCTGAGCAGCCACCGGCTCAGGGCGCGGTCTGGCTGCCGCGATTGCCGGAAACGGCCGGCTTGCCATGCCGGGGTTAGAAGCCTTCGGGCTGAACCAGGGTTTGAACAAACCGGCGCTCAAGCCGCGTTGAGCGGGGCAGGCGCTGACCGAAAAAGGGCTAATGCCCCAATCCGGCTTCTTCATATAGTTAGTGTCTGTCCATGAAGTTGGGCGAGGCCGGATAATCATCACGTCGATCCCAGCGCTGAAGCGCAGGCCGCCATGCCGCCGGTAATGTTATACGGGCCGTGCTTGATGCTATGACCTATCATGTTTTCGGAGTTTTGCGCAAAGCGCAAATTCCATCCCGAATGACGGGTCAGAGGCCCGTCATTCCTCAGCCCCCCCTACTCAATCTGCGCCAGGATTGCCGGGTCTTTGATCAATTTGTCCTCCGCAAGCATGATGATCTTGCTCATCACTTCCGCGGTGCGGGGGTCTTCATCGGCAAAGGGCAGGAAGACCCGGCCCCGGTGCTGGCTGGGCACGGCGAGGATGTTCACCGCGCCCCGGCCCATCTTGTGAACCTGGGCGCTTCCCAGGTGGACGGTGTACTCGCCCAGGCTTCCCGTGATTTTGGCGTGGCGGTCTTCAACGCTGACATTGTTGATGTGGAGGAGGGCCAAAAGTTCCCGCACAATGGCGGCGCGCATTTCAATGGTGGAATGGCTCGCTTCGGGATCAACGCCGCCCACGTGGGCAACGCTCACCACCAGGTCCACGTCCCGCATCACCTCGGAAAAGATCACCGGCGGAATGGTCTGCAAATCCAGGGGCTTATACTCGCCGCCCGGCGTAACGCGGCGGGGGAAGAACTGGACCATTTCCAGGGTGGGCGC
>JAITHL010000061.1 GCA_031279975.1 Treponema sp.
CTAGGGAAGCGCTGATTAATTCGGCATTATCAAAAGAGACCGCGGATTAACGCGGATTAGCACTGATTTTCACAGATTTTGTTACCGGTAATCAGCGCAATCCGCGGGCTATTTTTAAAAACTTGATTTAATCAGCATTGCCCTAGCTCTCACCATCCTGTTTCGGGCCTCCGGGCGCATCCACGCGCCCTTTTCCTCCCGTTGGCCGGCGCCGACTACGGCAAAAAAGGCTGCGTCTTTTTTGCCCCCGCAAGGGGTAGGGCGCTGCCGCGCAGCGCCCGTAGGGGTCGTACCCCCAGGAGTACGCGACTTCCCCCGCTTATTTTCTTAAGTTGTTGGCATTGGGAAGCCTCCCGCCCACCCTGTGTAATTGCGAAAAATGGTACGCCGGATGATACGGCAAACCAATGAGGCTATTGGACGCTTGGGAAACAAACCGGGAGAGCTGGTTGAAAGCCTCATGGCGGCGGGACGTTGGACTGTTTTAATGAGTTGGGCTATGTGTTTACTAAGCAAGCCCCCGGGCCGCCTATTTCAAGGCGCCTAAAATCCTGGGCGCGGAAGCGGCTATTCTGCTTGAAAATGGGGGCCGCGTTTTGGCGGTGGAAGCAAAGACCGCCTTAACCATAGGGATATACAGGGGCATATCAAACGGCTGGAATTTTTGCGGGACTATACGGATAAGCATCAAGACCGCCGGAAGTACCGGGGCGCGGTCGCGGGGGCGTTATCAGCGGCCAGGTCCGGGATTACGCCCCCAATTCCGGCTTTTATGGTATCGAACCATCGGGAAACACCGCGGTCATTACGCTGCCGGACCAGGTCAGAACCTGGTAAGCAAAAAAACGGCGGATCACCCGGAACAGGGGCTTGGCTGCCAAACATTCGCGTTCATGCATCTAACCGCGGACTCTTTGCCCACGCCGCCGGGCCTCTGCCCCCCCACCAGCGCTTCCCCTCATGCCGCCAGACCTCCGGCCCCCAATCAGCGCTTGCCAAGCGGTTTTACCGATCCGCCGCCCCTAGCAGAGGCGTCCCGGGCGCGGCGGGGCGTTCTTCAATGCCACCGTTTGCGGGCGCAGAGCATATACATAACCGCGTTATCGATGCGGATTTCTTCCCGCAGCCCGCAGTCTTGCATACAGGCCATAACCGTATCCGCCGGCGGAAGGTTATCTTCCTTAATATCCTGGTGGCGCACATGAATATGAATGTGGTTTATCGCGTCCCGGCTGTCCGAATGGAGTATGCTCAGAAGCCCTCCGGGTTTGAGCAGTTCGCTGAAGCGGCGCACCGCGCCCCGCTTGTCCTCAAAATGGGGAAACACCGAGTAACAGATGATATGGTCAAAGGATTCGTCCTCAAAGGGATATTCCAGCGCGTCTCCCGCGATGAAGACCACGCCCGTATTCCCCTCCTTCTGTTTTGCCGCTTCCAGCATCTTTTCCGCCAGGTCTATGGCGGTAATCGCCGGCGCATGGGTAAAGCGCCGCAACAGGGGCAGCAGCACTCCCGTACCGGTCCCCACGTCAAGCGCCCGCTCGCCGCTCTTGATATTCAGCAGCCGGATCATCAGTTCCAGTTTTGCCGCGTCGGGCCGGGACCGTTCATCCCATTGCCCGGCCCGGCTGTTAAAGAATTCCCGCTTCTCTCTTGTTTCTTCTGATTCGCGCATTAACCGTACCTCTTATACGCTATTTTATATATCTTAGCCTCCTATGGCAACGCCGCCCGCCAGCGTCCCCCAAACAGGGCCCCTCCGTTATGCTCTATGTTCTATGCTCTGTTCCCTGCCGGCCGCGATTCGGCCTATGCCGTGAACGGCCCCAATGCCGATGGAGCCGGTCAGAATGATGGCCGGGCCGACCGGCAAATCCAAGGCAAAGGCAAGGGCAAAGCCGGCAAGATTCATGGCGGCCCCCAAGAGGCTTCCCCAGAGTATGAGGCCCCGAAAACTTTTTCCCAGCCGGCGGGCCGCCAGGGCGGGAAGCAGGGTTACCGCGTCCAGCATGAGCGCGCCGGTAACCTGCATGGCCGCGGCAATGCCGGCGCATACGGCAAGCATAATGCCGCCGTAGATCAGTTTTGCCGGAACCCCCGACGCCTGGGCAAGGACCCGGTCGTACAGAACAAGGTGTATTTCTTTGTACGCGGCGATCAGGAACAGCAATATCCCGCCGCCGGTCAGGAGGATGAGCCGGGCATCCGAATCAGTAAGGGTAAGGATATTGCCCCAGAGGATATTGAAGGCTTCGACGGCATGGACATTGCTCTTGTAAAAGATGATGAACGCCAAGCCCATACAAAGCGTCATAATCAGCCCCAGGGAACCGCCGGCGGAAACCTTGCCCCGCCAGCTTATGACCGCCACGCCTATTCCGGCAATGACGCTCGCGGCCATGGCGGTCCCGGCGGGGTTCAGGCCCAGCAGCAGCGCCGCCGCCGCGCCCAGCAGGGCGCCGTGCATCACCGCAAAACGGGCGGGGATAAGCTCTAAGTGCAGGATGAAGGTTCCCAATACGGGAAAGGAAACGCCGGCGGCGCAGAGGGCTATGAGCGCCCGGGAAAAAAAGGGCATGGCTAAGAGACTCAGCATGGCAAACCTCCTCCGGTTATACGCATTGCTCCGCCTTGCCCTGGACAAAGCGGAAGACCGCCCCGCATTGGGCGAGCAGCTCCTGGTCATGGGAAACCAAGACCACCGTAACAGGACGGATTTCCCGGCCCCGGCGCAGGGCTTCTAAGAGTTCAAGCCGCCCCGCCGCGTCCAGGCTGGAAGCCGGTTCATCCAGCAGCAAAAGCTCCGGCTCCATTGCCAAGGCCCGGGCAATGGCCATCCGCTGGGTCTGGCCCCCGGAAAGCTCCCGGGCCTGGGCGTTTTTAACGCCCTCCAGTCCAGCGCTTGCTATGGCCCGGTCAACCGCTTCCCAGTCCCGCCGGGAAAGGGGCCGGAAAAGCCCCGCCTTGCCGTAACGCCCCATGGCAACCGCTTCCCGCACCGTCGCGGGGATAGAACCCCCGGCGGTGTTCTGGGGGACATACCCTATACGCCGCAGGACGCCGCTAAAGCCGAAGGCTCCCGGAGTTTTTCCCAAAACCCTGAGCCGCCCCTCTCTGAGGCGCAGCAAACCCAAGCACAACTTGATAAAGGTGGACTTTCCCGCCCCGTTGGGCCCGCAGAGGCCCGTAAGGCTTCCCTTCGTAATGCTTAGGCTGCTCTGCCGGAGGACCCGCAGTTTTCCGTATCCCGCGCCGATATTTTGGGCCTCCACCGCGGCATCCACGGCGTTACCGGGCATGCGCGGATGCCGCGTTAATAAGCGCCCGGGCGTTATAGCGGAACAGGTCTTCCAGGGTTTCACTTCCGTCCTTGCCGGGAAAATTGAGGAGTTCCCCGTAGGCCGCTCCCGCGGCTTCGGCAATGGGCGCCCCGGAAGGCCCGTGGTAATTATCGATTACCAGGACGGGTTGCAGCTTCACCAGATCAAGGATGAGGCTTGGGGAGGGTTCGGCGGGGCCGAACTCGCCGAGTATCGTAAAGCCCAGCCACCGGGCAAAGGGGGCCTGCATCCGGTGGACCACGGCCCGGCGGTCAGGATAGGCCGCTTGCACTTGCCGGCGCAGGTCTTCGGCGAGGGGATCAAAGGCCGCGCTCCACGCTTCAAAGGCTTCTAGCGTTCCCAGGAGTTCCGCGACCCTGCGGGCCTCGGCTTTCAGGGCTTCCGGCGTATTTTCAGTGGAGACAATCAGGGTCCGGGCCGTCGCGGTTTCCGCCAGCTTTTGCGCAAAACGCTCCCATCCGGCGTATATGACCAGACCGGCCTGGCTCACCGCGGTTAAGTCCGAAGGCTTCAATTCATACTCCGGTGGATGCCGCAGGTCCGCGGGGGCGAGAACCCGTATGTCCCGGGCTCCGCCGGCCCGGGCGATTGCCGCGACCCAGGAGGTGGAAGCCGCCACCTGTTTTTTCTGACTATTTACCGGCGGCGTTTCTTTTTTGCCCCCGGCAAAACACGGACGCGCCCCAAGGACCCCCAGCAGGGCGGTAAGCGCGATGGCACGATACCTGTTCATAACAAGCTCCTTCATGAAATGAGCAAATACTAAGATTCGGTGTTTTTGCTCATTTCATTACGCAAAAATAGTTAAGAAGCGATGATTTCGAACTATAGCCCGCAGCCTCCAAGGCGCGGGCGAAAAACGCCGCCCAGTTCCGGGCCGCCGTAAAGGCCGGTTTTGTCTTTTTCATACATCGCATGGCGATCTCCTTATAGACATCCCTATCCTTATCACCGGGAAGTCCATGGGAAAAGGCCGCTTCAAACCGTTGCCGAAAAATTTTCGGTTGACTTGGCCGGTTGTCTGATTTGATAGAACCCTTCCCCATGCCGCGCCTTCAACTGCTGTCTAACATGGACGCCTCCTTAGTCCCGGCGGCGGGCGGCGCCGCTGGGCGTTTCAGCGCCGCTCCCCAGCCGTACCCGGACTTCCGCCCGGACGCAATGCAAAAAGCCCGGCTGTCCGGGCCTTTGCCTGCAAGAATTGGTTCAATAGTCTTGTTTACCCCCTGTGGGTAAACAAGACTACTGCGCGTCCCCTATCTTAGGCAAATAACCGGACAACCGGGCTTCAGCCCCTTTCCGCCCGGTCCGTCCTGGGCGGAGTCCTCATTTTTACTTCATTTTTACCTATGCGGACTGAACCAAAACCGGCTGTTCCGGCCCAACCTCCCGCGTGTGTATGAACGCCCCAAGGGGATTTCCTATCCGCTGGGAGCATACCTCAGTGTAGCGCGGGCATCCGGGCATGTCAAGGGCCCGAATTGCCTAAAAACTTTTCTAGCCGAAAAGGGGTTAATGACTAATAACCAAAACCTAGCCGAAATCAAACCGCAGCCGCCTCCACGGCGGGCTCGCGGCATCCGTCT
>JAITHL010000063.1 GCA_031279975.1 Treponema sp.
GGCCGTGCCGCCGCTTACGGGAAAATCCCCCGCAAGATTTACTGTCCCGCCTATGCTGGTTATTCCGGCTATGAGTTCCCCGCCATCGCTGTTCAGTATATTGTTATTGGTAAAACCGCTAAGACCGGTTATGTCAGACCCGTTCAGGTTAAGGGTTCCATTGTTGGTTAGGGTTGCTATGGCCGTGGGACTGCCGCCAAGGGTTAAGGTTGCGGATGAGTTTATTGTAACAGCGGTTGCCGATATAGCGGTAGACAAGGCGTGGGTTCCGGCGTTCAGATTCAGGGCGCCAAAGCCGCTTATTCCCCCAAGATTGGTTGAATTGCCGTTAAAATTTACCGTTCCAGCCAGCGTTGTTACACCGGTAATGGTTTCAGGCCCGGTAAAGTTCACGGTCCCGCCGGTATTGGTAAAACCGCTAAGGCCGGTTATGTCAGACCCGTTCAGGTTGAGGGTTCCGGTGTTGGTTATGGCGCCGGCGTCCAAATCAGCGGCCAGCGTGAGGCTTCCGTTATTCGTTACCTGGTTCAAGGTATAGCCGCTGGTAAGACTGCCGGTCCCGCTGGCGGTCAGGCCGATATCCCCCGCGGTGATAGTCCCCAGCGGCAATAGTATATTCCCGCCGGTGGAAGTAATAGCCATCGGCTTGCTTCCCGCGTTCAAGGTCAAGCCGGTGGTATCAATAGCCCCCCCGGAAATTGCTGCCGTAGTGGCTGAAGGGGTTGTTACCGTACCGCCGCCGAAACTGACGGTCCCGGTCCCGGCAATCTCGCCGCTGGAAAGGCCGAGCGATGTTGTTACCGTTAAGGTTCCGCTAACCGTTGCCGCCGCGCTGGCAACGGTAAAAGAATCTACGGTCAGGTTTCCGCTAACCGTTGCGGGGCCGTTCACGGTCAGGGAATCCGCTGTTTGGGTCCCCGCCGTCAGCGTGGCGGGTGAGTTTACGGTAACAGCGGCTGCCGATATATCAACCGTAGCCGTAATCATGGTCAGATCAAGGGGAGCGTTTAGTTCAAGGCTGGAGGCAACGGTTAGTGTTCCTGTGCCGGTAATTGTTCCCCCGTTCACGGCTGCTGTTGTAACGGTAAGATTCTGCCCGTTCATGTCAAGGGTTCCCGCTGTAACGGTTAAGGAATCAACCGCTAAATCGCCGGTAATAATCGGATCATTAGGACCGAGGCTCGCTATTTCCAGCGTATCCCCGGCGGGAAAGATGGCGGGAAGAACCGGAGGAGCCGAGGGAGTCCAGTTGAGGGAGTTTGTCCAGGCCGTGTCAGTGCCAATAACTACAGGGTCGCTGGTCCATATATAATCGGTTCCCCAGGCCGTTCCCCCAAGAAACAGCGCAAAAAAAGCGGTAAGCCGGCGTTTCCCCGCCCCCCCCCGCGCCGGCGGTCTTAACACCCCGCTTTTCCTTGGGGCAAGGCTTTTCCCGCCCCGGCCTTTTGGCTTCCCCGGCCTCCGGCGGCCCCCTTGGTTTGCCCCGCCCTCCAGCCGGCCTCCTGAAACGCCGGACCGGCGCCGGGGAAGGCGGGCTGTTTTTCCTGTTTTCTGAGCCGATGCGTCATGCCTCTATAGTACTCCGTCCCGCGTTTTTTCGCAAATACGCCGGCGGGGGCCGGGGAACAGCGCGGCAAGGCCGAAGGCCGGAGCGGAAGCGGTCCGGCGGAGCGCCCGCTTGCCGGTCATCTGCCCCTGGTTCAGGGTTTGGGCGTGAGCGTGAAAGACGCGGCTATCTCAAAGCCCTGTTCCCAATGCCCCGCCTCGTGCTGGTGGTTCGCCCGAACCGTATAGCCCGGATTGAGGCGCGCCGTAAGCCAATCCAGGGGCGCCCATTGAAAGCGGAGGCTGATCTGATAGGTGTACACCGGCAAGCCCGAAGGGGCGGCAAGACGGGCGTCTTCTTTTTTAGGAGCGTAGCCCTCCGTTTCCTGGCTGAAAATCGCGGCGCTCGATTTTTCCCCCTGGGCCGCGAAGAGGAAGGACGCCCCCAGCTTCCACTTGGTCATGCGGTGGTAATCGGCCCATGCCAAGGCCGCCGCCGAATCAGGGCCGAAGGGGGAGCCAACCCATTCCCGGATCGAGGGGTTGTTGACCTCATGGTATTCCCGGTAATAGGACCAGTCCTTATGGCCGAGCACGTACATGTAGGGGAACGTGTAGACCCCTTCCATGCCGAAGGCCCAATGCCCGGAGGAAACAGGGACCGAACATTCAGCGCCGAGCTGAAAGGCCAGGGCGTTGGGCGGGGCGTCTTCCTCAAAGCCGGGTATCTGAAATTCATTCATGGCAAAGAGCCCGTACAGGCGCAGGCCCTTGAGGGGCCGGACGTCCGCCGCGAGGCCCAGCAGGGAGCCGACCCGGGAATCCATGGGATTCAAGGAGGTGTCGCCGAGCTGTTCATTGTACCGGCCGTAATCAATCCAGCCGGTAAAGCCGTGGAATATCATGATGGGATTCAGGTAGCGCAGTTCAAAGGGGGCGTTTACCATAACCCCCTCGATAAGGGTAAGGGAAAGCCGGTTGAACAGGTTGATCCTGAACTGGTGGAGGTACAGGTATTTGTTCACCTCCAGTTCCATGGCCTTGGCGTCGTATTGTATCGCCGGGGAATACAGGGTTAAGGACCCGTAGGGAAGGGCCCGCATGGTATTGGAAAAAATCACGCTGCCCCCGCGGGTCCGTTCCAGGGCCTCATCCCCCAGGCCGATTCTGAAATTCAGGCCCGACGCCTCCCCGATGGGGAAACCGGCGCTCAGGTAGGCCCGTTTGGGCATGTTGATGTCAACCGGTTGAATGTCTTCGATCACCGTGTCAAAGGGAAAATTGCAATAATTGTTGTGGGCCTCTGAAAGCCGGCGGTTTTCCCCAAAGTACAGGTCCGCTTCCATGGTGATATAAGCGGCAAAGGACAGGCTTGCCGGGGCGGATAGAAAGGGCCGCCGCTGGTTCCGGTCGTATAGCCAGTCAAGGGCGCTGTTGGTTTTATAGTATAATTCAGGCTCCAGCCGGGGGCTCATGCCGATGGAAAACACATCCGACTGTATGGCTATCCACGGGGGGGCGCTCAAATAATCCCGTATGCGCCAATACAAGGCCCGCCCGCCGGGGGAGAGCGCCGCTTCATCAAACTCCCGCAGCATCAGCTCAATCTGGGCCGCCGTGAGGGCCGATCCCGTAAAAAAAACGCGCCCCTGTTCCAAGGCCAGCGCGGTGAGATCGTCGTACAGCCAATGATCGGGGTATACCAGCTTTTGCGCGTGGACCGGCGCGGGGCGGGAAAACAGGAGCGGGAAGGGCAGGGCGGCAAGCCCCCCCCCGGTGAAGATAAGGCCCCAGAGGGCAAATACGCCGCAAAGCCGTTTCATAGCGCATCCTTAATTAAGAAGATATGCGGGGGGCAAGCTCCCGCCCCCCTTAAATTGTTGACATTGGCGCTTTTCTAGAAGCGCTTGGAGAACCGTAAAAATTCCGGGACAAGCCGGGCCGCCAAAACCAATTCAAAGCCCTGGTTTACCGCCCCCTCCGTATGCTGGTTATTGAGGACAACCGTATACCCCGGCATAAGGGACAGGCTGGCCCAGGGCCGGGGCCGCCAGGTTCCCGCAAGCCCCAGGGCGCAGGTAATCATGGGGGTCCCGGTAGGGGCTGTTAAGGACACTTCCCCATGATCCCCGGTGAGAAAGGGATGGTAGCCGTCCGTATCGAAGATAGCCGTTCCAGACCGTTCGCCCTGGAACGCCAGGAGGTATGAGCCGGATACGGACCAGGTTTCCCCATGAAAGGCCGCTGACGCGGCGGCGGCGGCGGTATCCGGGCCCAAGGGCGTTCCGGTCCAGGAACGGACGGCGCCGGATTTTCCCGATTCGCTTTGGTAAAAGGACCAGTCCTTATTCCGCAGCACATAGAGAAAGGGGAAGGTGTACAGCCCCTCAACGCGCAAGGACCAGTATCCCTGGGAAACCGGGATGTGCCATTCCCCCCCCCCTTGAAAGCCCACGGAATTGGGCTTAAAGGCGTCAGGCTCCGCGCTCCGCTCCCCGGGGGTTTGCAGCTCGTTGAGGGCGGCCAAGCCGTAGAGCCGCGTATACCGGAAGAGGTTGAGGTCGAACTTCGCGCCGAAAAACGAGGCGCACCGGGCGTCCCGCTCCCCCCGGTATTCCCCGTACTCAGAATAGGCGGCGAAACTATGGTAGATCATGACCGGGTTGAGAAAACGCAGTTCCAAGGGGGCGTTCACCAGCAAGCCTTCCACCAAAGACAGGGTGAGGCGCTTGAACAGCCGGGCTTCCACCTGGTGGTAGTAAAAATACTTGTCAGCGTTAAGCTGGATGATATTGGCGGAATACCTGGCCGCCGGGGCGTGGAACAAAAGGGACCCATAGGTAACGTCCTTGAGGCGGTCCGACAGGATGACGCTGCCCAGAAGGGTCCTGCCGATGTATTCCTCCCCAATGCCTATTTTTCCCTGTATGCCCGAATTATAGGGAAGGGGAATGCCGAAACAGAGGTAGGCCCGGCGGGGAATATTAAAATCAATATGGTTTAAAAAGAAGTTGCCGTAATTGGCGTCCTGATTAAGCGCGTCGAACCGCTGGACCGCGGCGATATCCATTTCCGCGGCCAGGTAGGGCGTCCAGGACAGGGTTACGGGCAAAGACGCGAGGGGCTGGCGGCGGTAGTTGTCATAAAGCCAGTTGACCGTCCGGCTGGTTCTGAAATACCCCTCCGGCCCGGCCCGGGGGTCCGCGCCGAAGTTGAAAGCCCCCAGGCCCAGGGCGATAAGGGCGTCCCCCGCAAACAAGGCGTTCAGCCGGTCATACAGGCCCTTTCCCGCGTTTGAAAGGGCGGACTCGTCAAGCTCCGAGAGGACGGCCTTTGCCTGGGATACGGTGAGGGTCGAGCCGGTAAAAAAAGCGAGCCGCTGTTCCCCCGTCAAGGCGGCAAGGGCGCCGTATACCCAATCCCCGGGGTAGATGATCTTCTGATCCGGAAGCGCGGCTATACGGGAAACAGGGCTGAGGACGGTTAGGACCAGGCAGGCCAAGGCCGCCGCGCTTTTTTTTTTCACCAGGATTTACCCTAGGGGGAAAAAACAGCCCTTGTCAAGGGAATGGCAGGCGGAGGTCAGGGGGGCCTTTCGGCCTCCCAGCGGGGGTTCGGGGGCGGCGCCCCGTCCCGCGCAAGCGATTGAAGCCGTTTTATTGACAGGCCCCGGCGGACCGCATAGAATGGGGCATCGAGGAGCGTCCATGTTGAAAACCTTCGGCGTCATTTGCATTGCCCTCACTATGCTGCCAGGGGGCGCGTCCCTTGCCGCCCAGACCAATACCACCGTATCGGTGGATAATGAGGTGTATTATATCCTGGAACAGGCTGAATTACGGGGGCTCTGCGGCCCCCTTCCGGCGGTAAAGCCCTATTCCCGGAAGGTTATCCGCCGGGCCGTCCTGGAAATACTGGGGAGCGGGCCGGAAAAACTCACCGAAATGGAACGGGCCATACTGCGGCGGCTCTCTGAAGACTATACCCCGGCAAAACCGGGTTTGGATATGTATGAGCGGGGGGCCTATCATTTTTTGGCCCATAGCCCCCGCCAGGGAATCCGTTTTGAGGGCGACGCTGGCGCGGGGCTCCAGCTCCGGGGCGGGATAGGGGGCTACGCAGAGGAAAAGGACCTGGTATGGGGGATGGATAATATCATTTCCGCCTATATCCAAGGGGATATCGGGGAAAACCTCTCCTTTAAAACCCATTTCCTCGGGGCGGTGGCCAAGGCCCACCGCCGGGAGACCGGCCGGTACGACACCTATTACCCGGGATTCGCCTCGGACCATGAAGACGCGATCAACCGGCAAATCACCGTACATTCCCAGCCCTTGGCGTTCTTCCCCTACACCTTCCGCAAACACTGGGACGGCTTTGTGGTGCCCCCCGGGGAAATCGGCGGGGCGGGGCTGAAGCCCTGGCCGGACACTTTGTCCCTCGGCCCCGGCTTGCTGGGGGAAATAGCGGGAACCCTGTTCGATGATATGGTTTCCATCCGCTTCGCCCGGGTCCGGCGGGAATGGGGGGGCATGTCCAATGGCCGGAGCCTCATCTTCAACGCCGCGGCCCAGCCCTTTATGGCCCTGGAAACCACCGTGAATCCCGTGTATTGGTTCAGTTTTTCCGCCCTTACGGGCGCGCTGGAATATTTTTACGCCGACGACTTAAAAGCCTCGGCCCGGACCTTTCAAAGCGCCTTTTCCATAGAACAGCTTGAATTGAATTATAAAAATTATTTCCATTTTGATTTTGGGAGCACCGCGGTTTGGTCCAAGCGCTTTGAATTGGGGTATATCTTCCCGAACAACATGAATTTCCTGTACCAGGACAGCGTGGGGGACTTTGACAACATGGGGTTTTTCTTTAATCTCAAGGGCCGCGTTCCCGGCATTGGGGGGGTATGGTTTTCCTTTTTCGCGGATGAAATGGAACCCACCACCATGGTAAAGCCGGACTTTTTTAAGCTGGACCGGAATATGTACGCCTTTCAGGCGGGGGTTTCCATCAATTTTCCGTGGCTTCCCTTTGCGTCCGTGAATTTTTTGTATACCAAGGTCGAACCCTACTGTTATACCCATACCCGTATCTTTGTTCCCTGGTACGAGAGCGAGTTTGAGGGGGACAAGGTTCCCATGGAAACCTCCTATACCAATAACGGGGAAAGCCTGGGCTATTATCTTCCCCCCAACGCGGATGAATTCCTGCTCCGTTTCGCCAGCCGGGTGGGCGGCCAATTCGACGTAAGCGCCCAGTATCAGATGATCCGCCACGGGGCGGATTACGGGAGCGCCGCCGTGGACGGCAGTTCCTTCTTATCCGAACTGGATCCGGACGGACGGTCGGATAAGGACGTGCTGCGGAAATACTTCCTTCAGGACGGGGCCTATCAATGGCAGCAGATATTTAAGATCGGGGCGGGATATACCTTTGATAAGTATCCCATCCGGTTATTCGGCGAATTCGGCGTGGTATATACCTTCTATACCAACATCGAGGGAAAACCGAACGCTGGAAGCCCGTCGGCCTATACCATCGTCAATACGGCGGAGTACCCCAAAAGCACCGCCGTGCTAGCCACCCTGGGCGTCCGGTTCTATCCAAGAAACGCCTTCTAGGGCGGCGGCGCTGGTTGCGGACCTTTAGTCCGGCGGCGTTAGCAAAGGGGGCCGGGGATTGCGAACCGCTGGTTCAACGCGGGTTGCCACGGATTATAGCAGCTTGTTATCCGTGAAAATTCGCGGACCCTTTTGCCGCGCTATGATTTAGAGATTATCCCTAAATAAATACAGCTTGTTGAGGAGAAGCGTCCTTAAGTGGATTAATGGGGGGCAAGCCTCCCTCGCTCCGAACCCTCCGCTACCCCCGCAACGCCCCCGCCGGTGTGGTTCCGCGCAGCGGAACCACTGGGGAGTTTTGGGCAAGGCCCAAAACTCCAGGGCAATCCGGCGTTGCCGGATTGCCCGCCCCCCGGTCCCCCCTTAAGTTGTTGCCAGTGAGAAGCCCCCGGCGGCGCTGATTAGGGCCGGGCCAAAAATTTCTCTTTGTATTCGGGGATTTCCAGCATCGGGGGGCGCTCTACAGTGGATATTGCCGACTCCAGCACCCGGTGGTCGGCGCCTTCCCGTTCCAAGGCGATGTGCCGGTCCCCCAATTTCCGCAGGAGTTGCGCAAAGCCGTACTTTTCCACCCGGGCAAAAAAGGTATTGAGGATGCCGTAGGCCATTTTACTCAAGGCCGCGGCGCTTTGGTTCCGGTGTATCCGAATATCCAGGTCCACCTGGGCAATGGCGTCCAGCCCCGCGGTCTCGAAAATATCGATAAGATGGCCCAGTTCAACCCCATAGCCCACGGAAAAGGGAAGCCGCTCCAGGAGTTTCCGCCTTCCCGCGTATTCCCCGGAAAGGGGCTGGACAAGCCGGGCAAGCTGGGGATAGAAGAGCGAAAAAAGAGGGCGCACCAGAATCTCCGTAACCCGGCCCCCCCCGGAAGCGGCTATGCCCGCGGAAGAGCGGATGGGCCGTTCATAAAACGCCTTAACATAGCCGATCTTATCATGCTCTACCAGGGGCCCAACCAGGCCGTAGACAAATTTCGGGGCGATATTAGAAATATCCGCGTCCACCCAAACAATAATATCCCCCTCCAGGGCGTACAGGCTCTTCCAGAGATTTTCCCCCTTGCCCCGGTAGGTCCCGTATTTGGGCAGTATGGTCTTGGAATCAAACACCCTCGCGCCGAAACGCTCCGCCAGCTTGCGGGTCTTGTCTTTGGACGCGGAATCGATAACCACTATCTCATCCAACAGGGGATACCGGTCCATCAATTCAGTACGGATTACCAGAATCTCCTTCCCAATGGTAAGCTCCTCATTCAAGGTAGGAAAGGCCAGGGATATTTTTAACCCCTTCTTCTCTTTGAGGGCCACCAATTTATCAATGGCCTGAAACTGGGCGTGGTGCCAGGTACGGTTCAAAAGCGCGTTGTCCCGGTTATGCATCATAGTCTTCCTCTCTCCAAGCGGGGCGGCGGTCTCCCCGCTGTTAACAACTTAAGGGGGGACCGGGGGGCGGGTAATCCGGCGTTGCCGGATAGCCTCGGAGTTTTGGGCGTTGCGGGGGTTCTACCCCGCAGAGGGGGTAGGGCGTTGCCACGTAGCGCCCGTAGGGGGCGTACCCCCTCCTCATTCCGCCTAATGCCCTAGGGCAACGTTGATTAACTTGACGCCGGACTAAAGTCCGCAATCAGCGCCGCCCTATTATTTTTCTCGTCTTCCTGCGGAAAATCGCAAAAAATCTACCATAAAAGAAGCGCTGATTACGGGCCTTCGGTCCGACCGGAGGTCCGTAATCAGCGCCGCCATCAAGCGTATAGCCCTCAAACAGCGGCCCTGGCCGGCCCGCCCGGTTATCCGTTATCAGTTACCGGTTCACCGTCCAGGTCAAACGGGTAATCAGGGTTTCCAGGAATACCCTCCCCCGTTCTATTGAGGCGATTTCAATGGTATCCCGGATCCGCCCTTCCCGTCCCAGGGCAATGCCGAGGGACAGGGCGGGAACGCCTTGAATTGAAAGCAGGGCTGAACGGTCCGGGCCGTTTTCCTCCTGAATTTTTATCCGTTGTTCCTTCAGCAGCGTAAAGACCGTTTTGATAAGTTCCTGGTTCAACGCCGGGTCTCCAACCGGAATAGCCGAAACGGTCCGGGCCTGCGCCCGCAGGCCCGGCGCTGAAGCGGCCTGCCCCGCCGCGGCCTGGGCCCGCCGCAGGGCCCGGTCAAGCTGCGCCCCGTCGGAGGATTCCAATTCAATCTCCAAGAGCCCCTCCACAGGGGTTTTCCCAAAGGCCGCGCCGGCTTCAATGCGGCGTATATACAAGCGGGTCGTGTCCTGGGTATCCCAGGTGATGCGCAAAAGGGTCTGGCCGGTGATAAGCATACCGTTGACCACCGCGTTTGAGGGAACCGGCCCTGTTTGATCCAAAGCCTCATCCGGCCCGTCCTTACCGGAATTCCCGGGGTCCTGGGCGGATTCATCCCTTCGTTCCAAGGAAAAGCCGATCTCCATACGGTAGATGCCCCGCATCCTGGTTACTAGGGAACCCAGGGTAAGCCCCCGGAGGGCGAGGGCCGCAAAGGGGCGGTTGAGGGGGTCTTCGGCCAGGGCCTTGAAGGGCCGCTCGTCCGAAGCGTTGGGGGAACCCGCCGCAAAGAGGAAGAGCAGGTCCCGGCGGTAGCGCAATCTGCCGCCGGCCGCCGCCTCGGCCAGGGATAACAGGGCGGCGGGGCCTAAAGCGTCCGCCAAGGCCGCTCCTTGGGCGGTTTCCGCGTCCAAGCGGGAAAAACTTTCCACCGGATGCCAGCGGCAGGACCCCAGGTCCGCAAAGAGCAGCAGGGGCGGCTCGTTTACCAGCGCCGGGGCGTGGAGCCGGAAGCGGATATTCCCCCATGTATCGATTAAGGGGTTTATCCCCAGGATGCTGAGGCGTTCTAAAATAAACTCCGCCCGCTGTTCCTCTTGTACCGTGGGCGAAGGCAGCTCCGCCAGCCGAAGGGCGTCCGCCAAAAGCCGGTCCGCCAGGGGCGACTTTGGCTTGCGAACCGGATGCAGTATATGAAAGGCCCTTCCCGCAAGGGCGTTGATCCCCCGCAGGGCCAGGTTTTTGAAACCGGAAAAAAGATTCACCCTGTCTTCCCTAACCTCCTGGGTAAAACCTAACGGTTTTTTCCAGCTTTGTCCAATAAGGACCAGCCTCTAAGGAAGCGTTGCTTAAACCGGCGGTATCAAAAGGGTCCGCGGATTACGCGGATTGCGGACCTTCGGTCCGGCGCGGATTATAGGCTTTTTAATCCCTGAATCTTGGGAGCGGTTAAAGCAAAAACCCGGGTAAACCCCATAGGGTAGGCGAGGAGGCCGTCATGGCTCTATATCAGCCCCCGGCGCAGCCGGGCCCCCTGATCAATCCTTGCTGGGACCCGGTTTTCAAGGCGGTCTTTACCAAAGATACGCCCCAATCAAAAAAGGCCCTGCGGGGCTTTCTTTCGGCCGTCCTGGAACGGGAACTGGAGGTGGTAAGCATCGCCGCCAATGAAGTCCCGGTATCCCGGCTCTCGGACCGGCAAATCCGCTACGACATCAACTGTGTCTTGGGCAAGCGGGAAAAGGCCAACGTGGAGATGACCCTGTTCCCGGACGCCCGCGAGGTTCTCAAACTGGAGTATTACCTGGGCCGCTTGTTTACCAGCCAGGAACTGCGGGGGGCGAAGCTGTCCTACCGTTTTTTACGGCGCTGTTACCAAATATCCCTCCTGGCAAACCGGAGTATTTTCAAGGACGGGCATTTCTACCACCGGTTTGTTTACCATGATCCCCTGCGGCGCTGTAATTTGGGTGGACGGACGGCGGTAATCACGCTAGAATTGAAAAAACTAGCGGCCCCGGCGGAGAGCGCCCTGGGGGAATTGACCAAGAAAGAGAAGTGGGGGCTGTTCTTCGCCTATTACGCCGGAGCGGAAAATCAGGGGCTGATACAACGGCTTGCGGAAACCGGGGAGGATATAGGAATGGCCCAAGGGGTAATACAGGGTTTCACGGCGGAAGAGGCAGCCTTCTTCCATGAGATAAGCAAGGAAAAGTACGAACTGGATATGATTTCCCATGAGGACAGCGCCCGCGAGGAGGGCCGGGCAGCGGGCTACAAACAAGGCTTGAAGCGCGGTATGGAGCAAGGCTTAGAGCGCGGTATGGAACAAGGCTTAGAGCAAGGCCGAAGGCAGGTTATAAAAGACCTGCTCAACTATGGTATGACCCCCGCCCAGGTTGCCGGGGCCCTCAATATCCCGCTGGACGCGGTTATACCCTAGGAAGCGCTGATTGCGGACCGGAGGCCCGCAATCGGCGGGCATTAGAGCTGTTCTGAAACTGAAGTTTCAGAACAGCTTCCGCTTAAAAACGCGGTTTCATAAGGCTTTAGCCTGAGAAACCGCAGGACGTGTTCCGAAACCAACCGGGTTTTGGAACACGTCTATTGTTCATGCCGCCAGGTAATTGAGCGGCGGACGGGCGATTACTTGGCCCGTGAAAAATTTTTGGTAAAATTTTTTGAAAACTAGGATGACATTTTAGTTTAACTGCGGTATACTGAAATCGTATACCCAAACCTTAGCAAGACGAGGCGTCCTATATGCAGGCAATGAACGCAGTAATGTACCCCCCCCCCCCCCAGCAGGTCTAACCTTTTATTATCGGCATGGGCCGGAATTAACTTTACCCTTTATTTTCAATTTTTTTCAGATTTTTTCTTCCTCAGCCTGACGCGGCGCTGACTGCGGACCGGCGGACCTTGGTCCGGGTCTTGGCAATCAGCGCTTTGTTAAGGGCCCGGTATCCCGGAGTTCTCTGAACCCGCGGGCCGCCCCCGGCGGGACGGGGAAAGACGCCAAACCGCGGGTATAGGGTATATACCAATTGGTTAGTATGCCGAGAGGCTTACTATAAATTCTATTTCATAGAAGGAGTTTTTTATGAAAAAACGGCTATCTTGGGGAATAACCGGCGCTGCCCTGTTATGTGCCCTCGTGTTCGCGGCTTGCCAGCAGGAAATACCTACTGAGTACACCGTGCAAACCAACGCTTCTATCCCTTCCCTTCCGGGGCCCGGCAATATCCAAGCCGCGAATGTTACCGGCGGGGTCCTCCTGACCTGGGAGCCGGTCTATGACGCCAAGGGCTATGAGGTCTGGCGGAGAAAGAACGCTGAGGGAACAATTTCCAAACTCGCGGGCAAAGTCGACGACGCCTATGGGTGGAAGTACGCGGATATTATCTCCGATGAGAACAAGCTGGAGCCCAGTACCGAGTACCACTACACCATCCTGGCGGTCAGCGGCAATTCCACCGGGCGGTCCGGCGTGGAAGTAGTCCAAAACGGCAGAAGCGAGCGGTACTGGACCACCGGCGGGACGGACTTGTTCCCCGCCAAGGGGACCGCCGTTACGGTAGCGGGTTTGACCCTGAAGGTTGAAAGCGGGGTCTTCAACCTTTCGTGGACCAAAAACACGAACAGCGCGGTTGTTTACGATGTGGGTTTTACGGGGATATCTAATTTTTCCACCGAAGAAGCCGCCCATGCCCTGGCCTTGGTACCAACAGATCAGAGCAGCCGGGTGTATACCGCCACGGTACAGGCAAAGCTGGGGGACGGCCTCTACTATCCCGCGGTGGAACAGAATGCTTCCGTGCTGGTACCAGCGGCGGTGAACGGCGCTGCTAGTTTCAGCAACTTTACCGCAACGAGGGACGCCGAGGAACGGATAAAGATCACCTTTGACAATATCCCCGGGGCGGAGTATACGCTCTACAAGACGGAACTTACAGGTTCTTCCGCGGCCCTTGCCTGGGCTGAGTTGCCAACCACGAATAAGGTATTGAACAGCTCCGGGAACTGGGAAGTAATCGATACCGCCGACATTGGCAAGACCTGGTACTACCAGATTAAGGCCGCCGCCAACGGGAACATCATTGTTTCTCAACTATCGACCATCACCAAAGCCAATGAGCCGCAGGTAAAAGCCCTGGATGCGTCCTTTGTCCCCTATACGGTAGTGCCCACTCCCTCCAGCGCGATGGTGAATGACACGGCCTACTACATCGCCTTCAAATTCGCGGTGGAAACCGGCGCGGACTACAAGGTGTACCGCCAGAAGGTAGGGAACGAGGATGGGTATGTGGAAACCGTGTACGGAACCCCGGTCATCCTAGGGGATTGGACGGAAATAACGGGGGGAACTGCGGCTAACGGCGCGAGCGGCGACCGGACTATCACCTATCTGGTTCCCGAAGCCCGGCAGAAGTACAACTACAAGGTAGTGGGAACCAGGACCGGCTTCCGGAGTGTGGAGTGGACCAACTCATCCTCCTATGCGCCGCTTGAGCCTATCTCAACCAATTCAGGGAGTTATTCTACCACCTCGCCGTCCGTGTCTTATGCTGGAACCGTATACAACAGCAGCGGTACCGCAATCCGTACTGTGTATAGTGTTTCTATCTACAATATTGAAAACTCCGGTTACACCGGCGGACGGCTGCGGGCTGGGGAAAGCATAACCTTTAAGATCAGGAAGGGGGATACCAATGGGGTTTATACCGCGTTGCCTTGGACTCTAACGGCGCCTACCAGTACCCTTACGGTTGGGCCGTCCGGCTTCACCTCTACCCTGACGGGAGACTACTATGTCCAAATTCCTATACCCGGAACCGGGTCTCCTGCTAGTCCCTATGACTACGAATGGATCATCGAGGCGGTCTCCAAGTAAGGACTAGGGAAACACTGATTAAATCCCATCGAGGATGCGGACTTTAGCCCGAAATCAGTTGGTGGGAATCGCTGATTACCATGCTTGCGGATGCGGGCCCGCCGGGCCTTCGTCCGCAAGCGCGTTTTTAGCGGGGTCCGCGGATTGAATCCACGGACCCCTTAAAAAGTCCGTGGATTACACGGATTGCGGACCTTCGGTCCGCCACGGATTATGGGTATCGTTACAATCCATAATAATCCGTGTCTATCCGCGGACCCCATGTATCCGCGCCCTTCGCGGGCCTTTGAACGTCATGAAACATATCAGGAACAACAAAAAAATTTTCGGCAATAACAGCGCGGACGCGCCTTCCTATTATACCCTCATAACCTTGGAAACCAGGGTAAACTACCTGCTGGATAAACTGCTGCGGGACACGGAAAAAAATTGGTATGTGCTGAAGGAACTGCGGGCCCTGGGCCGGATTATCAATTTTAACCAATGGCTTTTGAACCATGCTTCGGAAGCGGAGGTGCGCGCCGTCCTTGAGCGCTACGAGGCGGAAAAGCCGGAGGCCGGCGCGGAGCCGGAAGACGCTGAAACCCCGGAGGCGGAGGACGCGATACGCTATACCTATGAAAAGAAAATACGAAAAAACTATAAGATGCGGGTTTTCTTCATAGAAAACGGGCTGGGAACCTTTATCAAGGTAGAATCCCACCGGCTTACGGAGGATGGGATAACTTGGCGGAAAGCGGGGGAATTTTTCTTTACCCAAAAGGATTTGGAAAGCATCTTGAAGCGGTACAAGGAACAGGGAACAGCGGGCCGTTAACCGCTCAACAGTTTAAGCGGCTAGGGAATCACTGATTAACCCGGGCTTTTTAACCAGGTCCGCGGATTACGCGGATTAACGCGGATTTTTGGTAATAAAATCCCTCTCATCCGTGAAAATCAGTGGTAATCCGTGGACCCTTTAAAAAATCCGCGGCCCCCCGGCGGGGGCGTTGCGGGGGTAGAACCCCCTCTGAGGTACGCGACATCCCCCGCCCTTTTCCCGTATACTAGGCATGTTCACCCAGGCGGCCAGCCGCGGACGGCGATGATTAAGGTATACGCCGGGGCGGTTCAAAAATCCGGCGTTTTGGAACAGCTACGGTATTAACAAGGAGCGTAAAATAACATGGAAGGTTTACGAAAAAATCCGGCTTGGAAGGGCCGCCGCGGCCCGGTGGTGCTCGTGATTATGGACGGGGTGGGGTATGGAAAGTACCGGGAAGGGGACGCGGTGGCGGACTCCAAGATGTGCTGCCTCGCCGCCCTTAGGGCGAAAAGCCCGCATACCCGGCTCAAGGCGCATGGGAAAGCGGTGGGCCTTCCCTCTGATGAGGATATGGGGAACAGCGAGGTAGGGCACAACGCCATGGGCTGCGGGCGGGTCTTTCAGCAGGGGGCCGCCCTGGTTTCCCAATCCATCGCGTCGGGCGCGCTGTTTAACGGGCCGGCCTGGCGGGAGATAATTGCCAATATCAAGGCCGGCGGCGCTTTGCACTTTATCGGCCTCTTCTCCGACGGCAACGTCCACAGCCACCTGGACCACCTGAAGGCCATGATAGTCCGGGCAAAACAGGACGGGGTCAAACGGGCGCGCATCCACGCGCTCTTAGACGGGCGGGATGTGGGAGAAACCAGCGCCCTGGACTATATAGACCCCTTCGAGGCATTCCTCAAGGAACAAAACAGCCCGGATTTTGACGCCCGCATCGCCTCCGGCGGGGGCCGGATGTGGATCACCATGGACCGCTACGGCGCCGACTGGCCCATGGTGGAACGGGGCTGGAACGCCCATGTTCACGGGAAGGGCCGGCAATTCGCCTCGGCCCGGGAAGCGGTAGAAACCTACCGGAAGGAAAATCCCGGCGTCATCGATCAGGACCTCAAGGAATTTGTCATCACCGCGGCGGGGCCGGAGGGGGAGCGCTTTCCAGCCGGCCCTATCGAAGACGGGGATTCGGCGGTCTACTTTAACTTCCGGGGAGACCGGGCTTTGGAGATCACCGCCGCCTTTGAGGAAGAGCGTTTTGACGCCTTCGACCGGGGCCGGCGGCCCCAGGTATGCTACGCGGGGATGATGGAATACGACGGGGACGCCCATGTTCCCAAGCGCTACCTGGTAAGCCCGCCGGCCATTGACCGGACCATGGGGGAATACCTGGCCGCATCGGGGGCGCGGACTCTGGCCATATCGGAAACCCAGAAATACGGCCATGTTACCTACTTTTTTAACGGAAACCGGACTGGCAAGTTTAACGAAGGCCTTGAAGACTATAGGGAGATCAAAAGCGACGCGGTTCCCTTTGAACAGCGGCCCTGGATGAAGTGCGCGGAAATAGCCGACCAGGTCTGCGCGGCTATCGCCTCGGGGAACTATGATTTTATCCGCCTGAACTTTCCCAATGGGGATATGGTGGGGCATACGGGGGTCTATCAAGCGGCGGTTTGTTCTATGGAAAGCATGGATATCCAGCTTGGCCGCATAGCCCGGGCGGTGGAAAAGGCCGGGGCGGCGCTGGTGATCACCGCGGACCACGGGAACTCGGACGATATGTATGAGCATGATAAAAAAACCGGCGCGGTGCTGTACAAGGCCGGCGGGGTCCCCAAGGCGAAGACCAGCCACAGCCTGAACCCCGTCCCCTGCGTCATCTACGATCCTGAATTTCAAGGCGAATACGACGCGGGGGAAGCGGGCGGGCGGGAAAGCTGTTTACGCCAAGGCTTGGGTATCAGTTCCATCGCCGCTACCTGCCTAGAACTTTTGGGCTACCTGCCCCCTGGGGACTACGACCCTTCGGTACTCAAGATGCGCTAGGAAACCGCTGATTAACTTGATGCCGGACTAAAGTCCGCAATCAGCGGATTTCTAAGGCAAGGCTGATTGCGAACCGCAGGTTCGATTCGGATTAACACGGATTAACGTAGGATTAACAGGGTTTTGTTACCGGAAATCTGTGGTAATCAGTGGTAATCCGCGCAATCCGCGGACTGTGTTAAAAAGTCCGAATTAATCAGCGGTTCTTTAAGGGCCCTTGACAGATGCGCGGCGTCTATGATAGCCTGTTCTCAGCACGGGCAATAGCGCAGTTGGTTTAGCGTACAAGTCTGGGGGACTTGGGGTCGGCGGTTCAAATCCGCCTTGCCCGATCAAAGACCAGGGAAGGGCTTGGTATGAACCGGCCCTTCCCTTGATTTTTTTCCCGGCCCATACTAAACTTCCCCAAGCGATGCGTTACCAATACTTCAAAATCATTATTTCATTCTTTATTATCCTGGCTTCCTGTAATACCTCCAAGACGCGGCAAACTCCTGAAACTGAACCCGCTCCAGGGACTCCGGAAACAGCGGTTTTGGCGGACGCCGGGAAAGCGGCGTCCGGTGAAACAGCGGGCGCTTCCCCAGCCGCCGAGCCGCCCGTGGAAGCGGCGGACCCTGTGGCGGCGGCCTATCCCCAGTCATCCTTTGGGGAAATCTGGGCCTACCTGATAGCGGGCCAGGAGGAAACCTTGAAGGCCGCGTACCCCCTTTCGGATATTGGGTATTTTGGCGCCGAGGTTGACCTCTACGGCAAACTGACCGGCGTGCCCAATCCCCAAAAAATCGCCTTCTATAAGGGGCGGGTCCATCTGGTGGCGGCCTGTAGCGGCCGCGCCCTCAGCCATTTTGTCCTGGAACCGGAGAGCGCCGTAAGGAAACAGTTGGTGGCGGACCTCCTGGAGTCTTCCAAAACCTTTGACGGGCTTCAAATTGATTTTGAAAACATCCCGGGCCGGGATGGAGACCGGTTTCTCTCGTTTTTGAGGGAGCTGCGGAACGGGCTTGCGGATAAACGCTTCACCATTGCCCTGCCCGCCCGGACCAAGACCATAGCAAATGATGTTTTCGATTATAAGAAGATACTTCCCCTGGTAGATCGTATCCTCGTGATGGCCTATGACGAACACTGGTCCACCAGCGCCCCGGGGCCCATTGCCTCAATGGGCTGGTGCCGGAATGTGGCGGCCTATTCGCTGGCAACCATAGGCAAGGAAAAACTCATTATGGGCCTCCCCTTTTACGGCAGAACATGGGGCAATATAAACCCAAACCGGGCCTTTTTCCATTCAGGCATACAGCGGATCATCGCGGAGAACCGGATAACCGGAATACGCCGGGAACACGATATCCCTACCTTTCAGTATGAAACATCCGTGAAAATAACCGCCTATTATGAGGATGCCCATTCCCTCTCAAAACGGCTTGAGATGTACCGGATCATGGGGGTACAATCGGTCGGCTTTTGGCGGCTGGGCCAGGAAACCCCCGATGTCTGGAATATAGCGCGGCTTACCGGCCAGGCCCCCTAAGGAAGCGCTGATTTCGGACTAAAGTCTGAAATCAGCGCTTCTTACCCGCATTTGCGTAATGAAATGAGCAAGTGCATCGAACCATAGGTTCGCGGGAAGCGATGAATAATGCGGAATTTTTAACAAGGCCCGCGGATTGCGCGGATTACCGGTAACAAAAACCTTCTAATCCGTATCGAACCGAAGGTTCGCAATCCGCGGACCCTTTTGATAATGCCAGTTTAACCAGTCTTTTCATAAAGAGCCGCTGGTTTCGGCTAAAGCCCGGAATCAGCGGCTCCTTACCCGTATTTGCCTAATGAAATGAGCAAATACCCTGAACCATATTTAGGGCAACGATGCTTGCGGACCGGAGGCCCGGCGTCAAATTAATCAGCGCTGCCTAGGGAAGCGCTGATTAATTCGGCATTATCAAAAGAGACCGCGGATTACCGCGGATTAGCACTGATTTTCACTGATTTTGTTACCGGTAATCAGCGCAATCCGCGGGCTATTTTTAAAAACTTGATTTAATCAGCGGTTCCCTAGGTTAATAGGCGTGTTACAAAACCCGGCTGGTTTCGGAACACGTCCCGCGGTTTCTTAGACTAAAGCCCGCGGACTAAAGTCCGGTGAAACCACGTTTTTTAAGCGGAAGCTCTTCTGAAACTGAAGTTTCAGAAGAGCTCTAATGGCTAACCGGATTTTCCAAGCATCCGGGCTAAAACAGGACGCGCAGCAAAAGGCTTGAGAGGATCAGCATAAACGCGCCGCCCAGCCGGGAGGATATCTGGGCAAAGGGCATGAGTTCCATGCGCCCGGCCGCGGATAATACCGCCACGTCCGTGCAGGCAACGCCGATGCCCGCCAAAAGCACGCCGGTTAGGTTGTTCATCACAAATTGAAACCACTGGTAGCAGCTGATTTCAAACTTCCGGGGCAGCAGCCCCAGGGCCTTTATCAGCGCCACCGGCAGTATCATCCAGGCGTACCCGTGAATGGCGGGGATGTATGTATTAATCAGCGCCCCAAGGATGAAAAAGCCCGTGGCGATAAAAAGGCCCGATCCCATACGGGCCAGGGTAATCGTATCCCGGTCTTTCCGGTACTCCGGGTCAAGTTCCAGTTCCGCCGCCACGGCGCCGGCGGCGGCCATAAGCCGCCCGTTGCCGCTCCAGTTTTTTTCAACTTGCCCAGCCGGTTAAGCAGGCCCCCCATAACAATGGAAAGTGCATTCCCCAGGGCAACCGCGGGGACTATCCGGGAAAGCGCGCTATCCACGTTCTGCCCCAGCCCTTCGCCGAAAATCTTAGCCAGGGGGACCGCTCCCGCGCCCATGCCGCCGCCCATGATAGGGACGGCGATAAAGAGAACCGCCTTGGAAGCCCCGTAACCAATAAGAGCCCCCGCCGGTCATAAAGTTCTTCATAACCGCGATAGGCGCCTCCGGCAATAGCCGGAAAGCAACCAGCGCCGCCGACCCAAAGATAACGGCAATAGCCCCGCCGCCGAGGAAGGTCTTGACCAGCGGCGTCTTATCGCCGATTTTGCTTACAATGACGCCGGTAAAAATCATCAGGGGGAAGGCCCCGGTCATGCCCGCCGGCAGCTTCCCAAGATAGACCGCGGCGGCTAAAACAGCGCCGAAAATAATAAAATAATACCATTATATCCCGAATAACTCAAATGTCTGGTTCCGCGGCGAGGCATTATTAAACCCCGCTTGTACAGCCATAGAATCGCTCCTTCTTAAATACTGTTTAGTAATGTTTGTTTGCCGCTCAAAGCGGCGTACTGTTTTTGAACTTCCGCCTCCTCACCTTTTATTATGCGATAAAAGGGGGAATCTTGCAAATGTCCTCTAGGGGCGCGGGTAAGAAAGGGGGGAAGTCGCGGGTCCGCCTTGCGGACCCGCCCCCTACGGGCGCGCTTCGTTGCGCCCTACCCCCTCTCAACGGGGGCTGCCAAAGCCGCCCCGCGGCTTTGGCTTGAGAGTTTGCGCGGAGCGCAAACTCTATCTGCCCAGGACTTTTTCCGGCGGCAAAAGTCCCAAGCTATCCGGCGAAGCCGGATAGCGCCGTAACGCCCCCGCCGGGGGGCCGAAAGGCCCCCCGGCCCCCCCGGTTGCCTGGCGCGGCGCTGTTCACGGTTTGCCGTATTAGCGTTACACTGGCTGCTATGAACCCCATGCTCTTGCGAAATTTTACCCTGCTTGATGAAACGGGAATGCGCGGCGGGTCCGTCATCATTGAAGACGGATGCATCAGGGAACTTTGGAACGGCTGCCCAGAGGGCGCTTCCTTCCCCTGTACCATTGACGGCGGCAGCCTTATTCCCGGACGGGTCCTCACCCTCATGCCCGCCCTGGTGGATCTGCACGCCCACTTCCGGGACCCCGGCGGCCAAACAGCGGAGGCGCTCCCCGCGGAAACAGTGGAATCCGCGGCCCTGGCCGCGGCGGCGGGAGGCTATGGAACCGTGGTCTGTATGGCGAATACCAAGCCGCCCATCGACACCCTGGCCGCGGCGGCGGACCTCAAGGCCCGGTCTGACGCCCTGGGGCTTATCGATCTGTACCCCGCCCTGTCCCTCACCCGGGGCATGGCCGGCAGGGAGCTGTCGGAGATTGCAAGGATTGAGACCCCGCTTGACTTCCCCCGGCTGCTTTCAGAAGACGGCAAGGATGTGCTGGATGACGGGCTCTTCCTGGCGGCCCTGCGGGAAGCCCGGCGGCTCAAGCTGCCGGTCTCCTGCCACTGCGATGCCGGGGGGGGGCAAGCGGAGGCGGCAAAACAGGCAGGGGAAGCGCGGCGGGTCTGGAGCCGCGTTGAAGAGAACGCCGCCACCCGCCGGGCCTTGGAACTGGGCCGCAAGGCCGGGGCCTGGATACATATCGCCCATGTATCAACCCAGGAAGCGGCGGCGCTGATCCGGTCCGCAAAAAAAGCCGGCGGCCTGGTCAGCGCCGAGGCCGCGCCCCATCATATCGCTCTTACGGAAGACGCCGCCCAGGAA
Source organism: Treponema sp. (assembly GCA_031279975.1). Classification (GTDB taxonomy): domain Bacteria; phylum Spirochaetota; class Spirochaetia; order Treponematales; family Breznakiellaceae; genus JAITHL01. The sequence goes on from JAITHL010000063.1 coordinate 21,235, forward strand.
CTGGGGGAAGCGTCCTATGGCCGGGTAAACCCGCCCCTGCGAACCGGGGAGGATAGGCGGGCGGTGGTCCAAGCCCTCATGGACGGGACCCTGGACGCCGTGGCTACGGATCACGCACCCCATACCCAAAAGGATAAGGCCGCGGGCGCGCCGGGTTTTTCAGGGCTGGAAACGAGCTTTGCGGTCTGCCTGACCGCCCTGGTCAAAACAGGGGGCCTCAGCCTCCCCCGGCTTTCGGCCCTGATGAGCGCCGCGCCGGCCCGGATTCTCGGCTTGACGGATCGGGGGCGCATTGCCCCGGGATACCGGGGGGACCTCTGCGTGGCCGATACCGAAGCGGTTTGGACCGTACAAGCGGCGGCCTTCCGGTCCCGGGGGAAGAATACCCCCTACCAAAACCGGGAAGTTTCCGGTAGGATACTCATGACCATACACCGGGGGCGTATTGTATATGAAACGGAGAACAGGCAAAACAGGAACGCCCATGTATAACATGGATAAACTCTACGAAGCGGTAAGTTGCCGGGGGCCGGTTTGTGTGGGCCTGGACACCCTGGCGGACTATATTCCCCCGGCGGCGCGGCGCGGCGCGGTCTCGGACGCCGAGGCGGTTTTGGCCTATAACCAGGCGCTTATTGAGGCCACCGCCGACATCGCCGCCTGTTATAAAGTACAGATCGCCTGTTATGAAGCCCTGGGCATTGCGGGGCTTACGGCCTATGCCAAAACCCTGAAAACGCTTCGGGACCGGGGGCTTCTGGTAATTGGGGATATTAAACGGGGGGATATTGCCGACACGGCCCTAAGTTATGCCAAGGCCCATTTCGAGGGGGACTTTGAGGCGGACTTTGTAACCCTGTCCCCCTATATGGGCATGGACGCCATCGAGCCCTGGCTGCGTTATGCGGACGCCAAAGGTAAAGGGGCCTTTGTGCTGCTGCGTACCTCCAATAGGGGTATGAGGGATTTTGCCTACCGGAAACTGCAATCCGGCGGAAGGGTGTACGACGCGGTGGGGGAACGCCTCAGCGCCCTGGCAGCCGGGCGCCTTGGCCGTTATGGGTATGGCGCTTTTGGCGCCGTGGTTGGGGCGGACCCCAAAACCGACGCGGAGCGGGAGGAACTAGCGGCGCTTCGGCAAAACCACCCAAGGCTCTTCCTGCTGATTCCAGGCTACGGCGCGCAAGGAGGCGGCGCGGGCGACGCGGCCCTCCTGTTGCGGGACGGGAACGGCGGGGTGGTTAACGCATCCCGTTCCATTATCAGGGCCTGGCAGGACGCTTCGGCTGAAGGGCTTGATCCCGGCGCCGGCATACCCTATGCGGCGGAAGCGGCCCGGCGCGCGGTTTTGGCTATGGGGGAAGCCCTCCGCGCCGCGGGAAGCCCGGCTTCATCCTCCCCGCGTCCCGCGGAGGGCGCGGCGTGAGAGACCCCCCCGGGACCGCCAAACAATGCCTTTCCGTCCAGATAAGCGCCCGGAGGGATGTAGCGGCGGGAATATTTCAGTTGGAAACGATCTGGCCCGGCCCCGCGCCCCGGGCGGGCCAATTCTTCCTGATCAAACCCCGGCGGAGCGCTTGTTTTCTGGGACGGCCCATCAGCGTTGCGGAATATGATCCGGCTGAAAACCGCCTCCGCTTCCTGATAGCTAAACGGGGGCGGGGAACCGGGGAACTGGCGGCCCTGCGACCGGGAGACGAGGCGGAACTCACCGGCCCTTTGGGAAACCGGTGGGAAGACATGGTTCCAGAGCGGCCCCGCGCCGCCGGGGAAAGAGCCGCCTTAGTGGGCGGCGGCGTTGGGATAGCGCCCCTCCTGGCCCTGGGGGCGGAGCTTGCCCCAGGAAGCTACGACTTTTATGGAGGATTCAAGGCGGCCCCTTTTGGTTTGGAGGGGCTTGAATGCCAGGACCTGGTTACGGCCAGCGAGGAGGGCCTGGGGGGAAACCAAGGCAGGATCAGCGATTTTTTCAACCCCGCCCCCTACCGGGCGGTGTATGCCTGCGGCCCCTTGCCCTTGCTCAAGGCGGTGGCCGCGGCCTGTGAAAACAGCCGGACCCCCTGTTTTATCAGCCTGGAACGCCCCATGGCCTGCGGAGTGGGGGCCTGTCTGGGCTGCGCCGTGGCCACCCGGCGGGGAAACCGGCGCTGCTGCATTGACGGCCCCCTATTCCCCGCCCATGAGGTGCTGTTCCATGGGTAACGCGCCCCCCGGTTTCCCGGATCTTTCGGTACGCATTGGGGGAATCAAGTTCAAGAACCCGGTCATCGCCGCATCGGGAACCTTCGGCTACGGCCAGGAATACGGGGAACTCTTGGATTGCGGCAGACTGGGGGGCATCTGTACCAAGGGGCTTACCCTGCATCCCCGCGCGGGGAATACGGGCCGGCGCCTCTGGGAAACCCCGGCGGGGCTGCTCAACGCAATCGGCCTGGAAAATCCCGGCATTCCCGTCTTTATTGAGCGGGAGCTGCCCGCTTTGCGGGCCCTGGGGCCGGTGGTGATCGCCAATCTGGCGGGTTCTACGGTGGAGGAATACGTTGAAGGGGCCCGCCTTTTAGACGCCGCCGGGGTGGACATGCTGGAACTCAATATCTCCTGCCCTAATGTGCGCGCCGGGGGCATGGCCTTCGGCCTTGATCCGGAGGCCGCCGCCGGGGTAGTCCGTCCGGTGCGGCGGGCCTTCCGCAAACCCCTCATGGTGAAACTCTCCCCCAATGCGCCGGACCTAAAGGGGCTTGCCCAAAGCTGCGTGGACCACGGGGCGGACGCCCTCTCCCTGGTAAACACCTTTAAGGCCATGGCCATCGATATTGAGGCCCGCAAGCCGGTTTTTGATCGCGTCAGCGCCGGCCTGTCAGGACCGGCTATCCGGCCCATCGCCCTTAGCATGGTTTGGGAGCTCCGGGAAGCGGTGGAGGTTCCCCTGGTCGGCATAGGGGGTATTGCCGCAACGGAGGACGCCCTGGAGTTCCTCATGGCCGGCGCCTCGGCGGTAGCAGTCGGCTCCGCAACCTTTGCCCATCCCCCGGCAATGATCGAGATCATTGATGGTATCGCGGCCTACCTGGTCCGGCATACCATACCCCATGTTAGCGGCCTGGATATACGGGGGACTGGGGGGGCCGAAGCCCCCGGCGGGGGCGTTGCGGCGCTATCCGGCTTCGCCGGATAGCGCGGATAGCGTTTGCGCTCCGCGCAAACGCTCAAGCCAAAGCCGCGGGGCGGCTTTGGCAGCCCCCGCAGAGGGGGCAGGGCGCAAGGAGGGGCCTATGAAAGCCGCGGTATGGTATGGACGCCGGGATGTGCGGATTGAGGAACGGGCCGAGCCTGAGGCCCTGCCGGGGCATGTGGTGGTCCGGGTCGCCTGGGCGGGGATATGCGGAACCGATAGGCATGAGTATCTGGGGCCGAACTTTATCCCCCTAACCAAACCCCACCGTTTAACCGGCTGTACCGCGCCGTTGATCCTGGGGCATGAATTTACCGGATTGATCCATAAAATTGGCCAGGGGCTTGGGTCCTCCTGGCGGATTGGGGACCGGGTTACGGCCAACGGGACCCTCTGCTGCGGAACCTGCGCCATGTGCCGGTCCGGGCAATACAATATATGCGAAAAACTGGGCTTTACCGGCGTAAGCCGGGACGGCGCTTTTGCGGAGTATGTAGCTGTGGAAGCGGAACGGCTCTTCCGGGTGCCTGACGCCCTGACCTTGCGCCAGGCCGTGCTGGCCGAGCCCCTGGCCTGCGGCATCCACGCGGTCCGGCTTCTCGGAGGGCTTCAGGGGAAGGACGCGGTTATTATCGGTCCGGGGATCATCGGCCTTTCCTGTTTTTTCGCGGCCAAGCGTTCCGGCGCGAGGCGGCTCTTGGCGGCCGGCATCGCCGGGCCGCGCCGGGGCCTGGTGGAAGCCCAGGGCGGATGGTACTGCGATTGCGAACAGGAGGACCTTGGCCAAGCGGCGCGGGCCTGTTTTGGCGGCCTGGCGGACGCGGTCTTTGAATGCGCGGGGTCCCAAGCCGCCCTGAACAGCGCGGCGGCGGTCCTCAAGGGCGGCGGGGACCTCATGGTTATGGGGGTATATGAACAGCCGCCGGTCTTTCCCATGAACGGTTTCCAGGAGGGGGAGCGGCGGCTGTTTACCTCCCAAGCCCACCAGGATGAAATCGGCGCGGCCCTGGACTATCTCAAGAGCGGGGACCTGGACCCGGACGCCCTTATTACCGGGGAAGTAACCCTGGACACCCTGGTAGACCAGGGCTTTGAAGAACTGGCCGCCAATGCCGGGAAACACATTAAGATAGTAATCCGCATTGGCGGAGACCTCTAGGGAAACGCTGATTAATACGGCATTATCAAAAGGGTCCGCGGATTGCGAACCTCCGGTTCGACACGGATTTTCACGGATTAGCAAGGTTTTGTTACCGGAAATCCGTGGTAATCCGCGTAATCCGTGGACTCTGTTAAAAAAAGCCGGTTTATTCAGCGCTTCCCTAGGAAACCAGGGAACCGTTGATTAATGCAAGTGTATCAAAAGGGCCCACGGATTTTCACGGATTAGCAGGGTTTTGTTACTAGAAATCCGTGGCAATCCGCGCAATCCGTGGACTCTGTTAAAAAAAGCCGGTTTAATCAGCGCTTCCCTAAGAAACCAGGGAACCGTTGATTAATGCACGTGTATCAAAAGGGTCCGCGGATTAACACGGATTTTCACAGATTAACACGGATTAGCAGGGTTTTGTTACTAGAAATCCGTGGTAATCCGCGCAATCCGTGAACTCTGTTAAAAAGCCGGTTTATTCAGCGCTTCCCTAGAAACCATTGGCGCGGCCCTGGGGAAACCTTTGAAAGCCTTCCCGGTACGGCTAAAAAACAAGCGGCCCTCGCAAACCCGCC
>JAITHL010000008.1 GCA_031279975.1 Treponema sp.
AAAGGCCCGGCTGCCCCCGGTAAACATGAGGTCAAAGGCGCTTGAGTCCACGGTAAACACCGAGAGTTCCGGCCCGGCGGCGCTGCCGTCCACGGTCCCGCTTGTTGCCTGCGTTACCAGAGCGGCATGGGTCCCGCCGACGGTAATGGTCTGGGCGGCGGCTTCTTTGCCCACCGCAAAGTACACCGCCGGCTGTTCATCCGCGCTGATACTCCAGCCCTGGGTTGCCGTCCCCTCGCCGGTCCAGGCGTTAAGATCAAATTCCGTGCCGGATGTGTCAGTTTCGGTGTTCTGGAAATAAAACTGCGGATACCGGGACGCCACGGCTATGGTAAAGGTCTGGGTATAGGCGGTTCCGTCCGCCTTGCCCTGGGCTACCGTCGCGGTGAGCTGCAGGTTTCCGCTGGAATTGGGGGTAAAGGCCGTCCCCGCCGTGTTCCAGGTTCCGCTCCCTACCGGCGCGGACCATACAATGGCCTTGCTGGAGGCGTTCGCGGGCTCAACGGTAACGCCGGACAGATCAATGGCTTCCCCGTCTGTGCCGCTTAGGGGTACGCCGGTGATACTGGTAACGGGAATAATGACGATAGTGATGGTAAAGGTCTGGGTATAGGCCTCGGTCCCGCTCTTGCCCTGGGCAATGGTGGCGGTGAGCTTCAGGGTTCCCGCGGATTCGGGGATAAAGCCTGATCCGCCCAGGGTCCCGTTAACTTGGCTGTCTGCGGCGACCGACCAGGCTATGCCCGTGTCGGAGGCGTCCGCGGGCTCGACGGTAACGCCGGTTAGGTCAATGACCGTCCCGAGCGTACCGCTTTGGGGTACGCCGGTGATGCCCGTAACCGGCTTATGGTTATCCGTGATGACAAGCTCAAAGTCCCGCGTAAAGTCCTGGCCAACCGCCAGCCCGTTGGCGATGACGGCGGTGAGGGTCGCTTGGCCGGCCTGCTGCGGGGTGTACGTGTTCCCGTCCACGCTCCGGGCCATGCGGGTGATCCCCTCGTTCTTCAGGGACCAAACAATGGTTTTGTTGGTGGCGTTGCCGGGAACCGCGCTTGCCACGGCCAGGCTAATGGGCGAGCCCTTCACGCCGCCGGTGGGAACGCCGCTAATACCCGTAACCGGTACAAAGGTATTGACCGGGTTTTGGGGATCGTCCGGGTTGTTGGGATTGTTGGGGTCCGTAATAACCGGGGGATTATCAACCGGATCATCCGTTGGCTGGGGGCATGCCGCGAGCAAGACGCTCAGGGCGAGGGCCGCGAGCAGGACGCCGGTCAAGGGCTTCCGCTCTTTCAATTTTTTTTCAATCTTTTTCATAGTGCTGCGCATAAAAAAAACTCCTCAGCGCGTAATAACGCCGGCTCAAACCCGGACCGGCGGACCGCCGGCTGGCCAAGGGCCTGGTTTGCGCTCGGCAAAAACAAATAACAAGCGACAAACAGCAAATAACGGAGAGCCCGGTCAGCGGCAGGCGCATGGCGCCCTGGATACACGCTGCTCCCGCTCTTCCGCGCGCTTCTTCCGGTTACGTCATAGGCGGCCTCCTTTGCCAGAGCGTAAATAACAAGCGGCCGGATACCCGGCGGCGGCGGGCGCATGGCGCTCTGGATATGCGCCGCCCCGCTGTTCCGCGCCCTGTTCCTGTGCGCTATAAAACAAGGGCGCGGCGTATCCGGGAGGAGCCGCTAACCAACCCCAGCCCGGAATACGCCGCGCCCTGAAAAACCCGGAGCGAAAAATAGAGGAGCCCCCATGGAGGCGCGATGGAAAAGATGGAAAAATGAAAGCTATACCTTGCCGCGGATGTTGGACTTCGGATCGGATCGGATCGGATCGGATCGGATCGGATCGGATCGGATCCGAATTTACCCGCGTTTTTGATTACAAAACGCCGCAAGCCCTCGATCTGGCGAGAGGGCCGGTTCGTCGTCAGAGCCCCCAAGGGCCTTGTTAAGCGCTGTTTATCCACCATATACCTGTTCCCATGAAGCGGACCAGAAAAGACCATTTATGGTTAGCGGATAAACGGCTCTTCCAGGTTCTATCCTCGAAACCTAGAAAATACTAATTGTGCTATAGACCAAAGTTTCCTGACTTATGGATTCGCCTTGGCAAACCTTCCCGGCGTTTTACGCCAGTGGTTGTCCCTGCCAAAGCCAGCCGCCTCAAGGCGGCGCCCAATCACAGTTACGGGTTAGTGGGGGATTTCGCCTTCCGGCGGCGCCCCGCTTCCTTTGAAATCTATATTCAGAGTATAGCCGGGGGAGGTAAGCGCGTCAAGCAAAATTTACGGATGAAAGAGAAAAAAACAGGGCGCCCGGGGCCGCCCCGTATTGTTGCAATCCCCGCGATGCCTAAAAACAAAACCTAGCCGAAAAAGCGGATGCCTAAAAACTAAAAACCTAGCCCAAAGTACACTGGTTGCTTGAGGTAACCAAGTGAAACACAAAGGACTAGGCATGAATACAAGGAAAGACCTTTTTAGGACTTCCGGTCAAGAGTACCGGAAGGCGGGGAAAAAAGAGCGCGGGGTAATCCTCGACCGGCTTACGGAGACGACAGGAATGAACCGTGATTATCTGGCAACCGTGCTGCGAAACTACGGCAGGAAAGTTTCAGCCGTGATCGGCGGGAAAGCGGTTGAGGTTGAGGCCGGAGCGCGAAAGAAGGCGGAGAGGAAGAAGCGGGAGCGGGGAAAGCGCGGCGGACGGCCTGTGAAATACGGGGAGGAGTTTGTCCAGACCCTGACCGTAATCTGGGAGGAACACGGCCTTTTGTGCGGGAAACTGCTTGTGCCGTATATCCGTTCCACGATAGATTTTCTCAAGGCGAAGGCTGACTACGGCATAACGGACG
>JAITHL010000088.1 GCA_031279975.1 Treponema sp.
CCTGTTCAAAATCTGGAATTTTGGCGTTGCAAGCGCCAAAATTCTACTTTGCAGGCTCAAAAAGAGCCCGAAAATCGGGATTTTTGCGGTCTACTGGCCGCAAAAATCCACAATTTGAATAGGCTCTAAGGAACCGCTGATTGCGGACCTTCGGTCCGCAACTAACCGGCGGCGCCCTCTTGTTTTTCCCGTTTTCCTGGGGGAAACGGGAAAAATCACCCTAAAGCAGCGCTGAATAACGCTCGATTGCATTATTCAGCGCCGCCCTAAAAACTATTTTTTAAGGAGAAACCGCCATGAAAACACGAAAAATACCAAGGGCCCTCATCGCGGCGCTGCTGGCCGCGGCATTCCTCGCGGCTGGATGCGAACAGCCCGCGGCCCCCCCGCAAGAGGCCGCGCCAATAGACGCCTTTGTCCCGGTTACGGACATTACCGGCGTTCCCACCGGCGGCGTGAAGGGGGCTGCCATTGACCTGTCCGGCGCAAAGGCGGCGCCGGATAACGCCACCAACAAGGCCGTTGCCTGGTCTATCAAGGACCCGGGGCCAACGTCCCTTGACCGGGGGCTGGCGGGTAAAACCTTTACCCCGGACAAGGCGGGGGATATTACCCTCACCGCATCGGTAACCAACGGCAAGGCCGGGGGCCTGGATTTTACCAAGGACTTTACCCTAACCATTACGGACGTCCTTATTCCGGTGGAGGCCGTTACCGGCGTTCCCTTGACCGGCCAGGCGGGAACGCCGGCGGACCTGAGCGCCGCCGTCGTGACGCCCGGTAACGCCACCAACAAAACCATACACTGGTCCGTGGACAAGGACAGCCCGGTTCAGGGAACCATAAGCGGGAACACGGTAAACCCCAGCGCGGCGGGAAGCCTGAAACTCACCGCGACTATACTCCAGGGCAAGGCGGACGGAAGCCCCTATGCCCAGAGCTTCACCCTTACTATTTCCCCCAAGGACGCGCCCAAGCCCCCGGCAAACATGACGGGCATTGCCATTGAATCCCCGCCGGATATTACCGTGTACGGCAGGGGCCAGCCCTTCAGCGCCGAAGGGCTCAAGGTCAAGGGCCTCTACAATGATGAAACAGAGCGCCTTTTGGAAGGCTCCGAGTACCTCCTGTCCCCCCCTTCCATAGACACCGCCGTTCCCGGCCCCAAGATGATCACCGTTACCGCCGGAACCCATACCGCCCAGTTCGCGGTCATGGTCAATGTTTCTGACAAGACGCTCCAGTCCATAGCCCTGACCCGGCTTCCCAATAAAACCCGCTATGAGTTTGGCGCGGCAACCCTCAACCTCGACGGCATGGAAGTAACCGGCTCCTATTCCGACGGGTCAACCAAAATTGAACCCGTTTACGCCTATAGCGGATACGACCGGACCAAACGGGGAACCCAGACCATAAGCGTAATCATAAACCGGCATACCGCGGCCTTTGACGTTACCGTGAAAATTCCCGCGAGCGCCGCGATGAGCGTGAATAAGTATGTGCGTGGCGGCGGCGGCGCGCGCCTGGAGGACGCCTATAATCCGGCGTATCTCAAGGGAAGGGCCTCCCCTGTGCCGGAACGGTTAAGGGTTACGGTTGTGGCAAACAACGTTACCGGCGTCTTTACCGCGGAGGCGGGCGATTTTTCCGCCGCGGACTTTTCCGGCTACGATCCCAATCAAACCGGAAACCAAACCCTGATCCTGACCTTGGACAGTAAACAGTTCGCGGTGCCAATATATGTTATGGATGTTGATCCCCAACTGTTTTTTGATTACGGCTATTGGCGCCACGCGGGCAACCCCAACGGCGGGTCCCCCGCCGGGGGCGATCCCCAGTACACCGTTCCCTTGGGGCAAACCCTGGTAATAACGCCGGTGGTATTTTTCCTCAATACCGCGGCCCCGGTTTACATTTGGAGCGTTTCCGGCGGAGCGCCCTATACCACCAGCGGCGCCGGGAACAAGTACCTGCATATAACGCCCGCAAGCGAGGGCGCCTATACCGCGGCGGTTACGGTAAGCGCCGGCGGGGTAACTAAGACCGCGTCCACGGCCATAGTCTGCGCCCCGCAACGCCCCGGCGCGCACCCCCCGGAGGCAACCCACCCGTCCTTCACCAGCCCCATCCCCAATATCGTTACCAGCGGCAACTTAGTTACCACGGCGTGCATCAAAAATTTCGCCCCCGGCCAATTTACCCGCAGCGGCACGGGGTACGGCTGGTCCCTAGGCGCTTTCGGGGGCTATCAGGTCTGGAAACTCCGCAAGGAAAATGACGGGACCGAAAACATCAGGATCGGGGGCAACGCCTTTGTGGGCTGGGAGGAACCCGGCGTCATCTGGGCGTCTATCGACGACAACCACAACGGCCTGCCCGACGACACCTGGTATGAACTCAAGGGAAGCGACGACGAAAGCGCCGTATACCGCTCCCAGATAAGCCGCTCCCACGGGATCACCTACATTCGGGACGGAGACGCTTCGGTTGTCAATGAATACGGGCAAACTATCGACGCCGTGTACTGGGCGGACAGCAAGGGGCGCGCCGGCGTACAGCCCGGGGGCTGGCCCGCAGTCTGGGGCGTCCAAGGCGGCTGGGTAACCTTCAGCGGCACCCTGCTGCGGGAGGCCCAAATGCCCTTCACCTATCCCCACAATTTGACCGGCTATGTGGACGCCCTCGATGATAGGTACAGTATAGCCCACGCGGTCAAACCCGACGGCTCCCCGGCGAATCTCCCCTGGATAGACTTTGTAAAGGTCCATACCGGCGTTCAAGCCTACGGCAGCACATTCGGAGAAACCTCCACGGAAATCGGCAGCGCCGACGGCTTGGGAACCCAAACGGACTTCCCGGATCCCTAGGGAAGCGCTGTATGCGGGGGAGGTCGCGTACCCCTCTGGGGTACGGCCCCTACGGGCGCGCTTCGCTGCGCCCTACCCCCTCAACGGGGGCTGCTAAAGCCGCCCGGCGGCTTTGGCTTGAGAGTTTGCGCTCCGCGCAAACTCTATCCGCCCAGGAGTTTTGCCGGAGGCAAAACTCCTATGTTTTATGTCAAGAGGCCTGTAACAAGGACTCCCATCCCGCCAATTTGTAGC
>JAITHL010000113.1 GCA_031279975.1 Treponema sp.
TATTCCGGCATATTTGAAGCGCCGGGGCCTTTTGGAGGAGCGGCTGACGCTGTTCAATCCGGGCACGGACAAGGAGTGCGAGGCCCTTTTCAACGCCCTGGTGCGGAAGCTGAATTTGATGCCCCGTAACTTTTCCATCATCAAGCTGTTAAAGAAACACCCCGGCGTGTTTTCCGGCGCTGACCTGGAATTGATCCTCATCAAGGCGGGGCAGCGGTCGGCTATGGCGAACCGCGCATATATCGACGGGGAAGACATAGAAGACGCCCTGGAGAATTTTGTACCGCCGTCTTATCCCTATGAGATGGAACTGCAAACCCTGACAGCTTTACTGGACTGTGTTTCCCCTCAGATGGCGCCGTCATACCTGCGCCGCATAAGCCGCGCTCAACTGCTCAAGGACATTGGGGAACTCAAGGCGCTCGTTGGGGAAGACTAAGCGGCAAGCCAACCGGGGGGACCGGGGGGCCCTAGGCCCCCCGGCGGGGGCGCGGGGGCAGCGCCCCCGCATGGAGGCAGCGGAGAATAGAAATGATGCTGATACATTCTATCACCTTAACTAACTTTTTAAGTTTCGGCCCCCAGGCTGAAACGGTGGAGATGCGCCCGCTGAACATCATTATCGGACCGAACGGCGCGGGCAAATCAAACTTTATCGAGGCAGTTGATCTCCTGCGGAGCGCTCCGGATCAGTTTTTGCGGCCCATCCGGGAAGGCGGCGGTATTCAGGACTGGCTCTGGAAGGGCGCGGAAGAGACCCCAGAGGCGTCAATAAACGCGGTTTTCGGCTATTCCCGCAAGCCGAATCTGCGGTATGTCCTGTCGTTTACATCCGCAGGGCAGCGCTTTGAAATTACCGATGAACAGATAGAAAATGAAACCGCCTTTGAGGGAAATCCACGGCCGTATTTTTATTATCATTTTAATGCGGGACAGCCCTACCTCAACATTAAAGACGAACGGCGCAGCCTGCAAAGAGAGAGTGTGGATTTTGAAAAATCGATTCTATCACAGCGCCGTGATCCGGATCATTACCCGGAGATAACTTGGCTGGCAAATACCCTGGGCGCTATCCGGCTGTACCGGGAATGGTCCTTCGGGCGTGATACGCCGCCCCGTATGGCGCAGAAAACGGACATGCCCAATGATTTTCTTGAGTGCCGCTGCGGGAATTTGGGCCTTGTTTTGAACAGCCTGCGCCATGCCCCTGACGTAAAAAGACGCATCCTGGAAGCGCTGCGCATACTTTCCGGCAGCTACGAGGATTTTGATGTTCGGATTGAAGGCGGTACGGTGCAGGTTTTTTTGCAGGAAGGGCGGTTTATGATACCCGCAACCCGGCTTTCGGACGGTACATTGCGTTATCTCTGCCTGCTGGCCATTCTCTGCCACCCGAAGCCGCCGCCGCTGGTTTGTATTGAAGAGCCGGAACTCGGTCTGCACCCCGATATTCTCCCTGCCATCGCGGATCTGTTAAAGGAAGCATCGGAGCGCTGCCAGCTTATTGTAACCACCCATTCGGATATTCTGGTTGACGCCATGACCGGCGATCCTGAATCAGTGCTGGTCTGTGAGAAGGACGAAGGGGGAACGGTATTACGGCGGCTGAACGCACAACAGTTAAGGCCCTGGCTGGAAAAATACCGGCTGGGACAGCTTTGGACAAGCGGCGAGATAGGCGGGACCCGGTGGTAATATGAAAATCTATGTTGAAGGCGGGGGCGATTCCCATCTGCTCAAAACGGCTTGCAGGAAAGGGTTTTCTGAATTTGTGCGGAAGGCGGGCCTGGAGGGGAAAATGCCCAAAATCGTCGCTTGCGGCGGACGCAAAGCCGCCTATGACGCATTTTCTATTGCCGCCGCAAACGGGGAGCCGGCTATACTGCTCGTTGACAGCGAAGCGCCTATTGACCGTGCCCATCAGCAAGGCGCCCTTGCTGCCTGGACACCCTGGGAACATTTGAAAAACAGAACAGGCGACGGCTGGCCGCAGCCAGGCGGTACGTCCGGTACTGCTTGTCATTTGATGGTACAATGTATGGAAGCGTGGTTCTTTGCTGATAGAATTACGCTTGCAGCCTATTTCGGGCAGGGATTCAACAACGCCGCGCTGCCGCCTGAGCATAACCCAATCGAAGATATTGAGAAGGGTGAAATCTACCGGTCTTTGAAAAACGCAACCAAGAACACGAAAACAAAGGGCAAATACGATAAGGGCGAACATTCCTTTAAGATTCTGGAACTCATTGATCCCCAAAAAGTGAGCGCCGCTTCTCCCTGGGCAAAGCGCTTCATTGATGCGCTCGTTGGGGAAGACTAAGCGGCAAGCCAACCGGGGGGCCTGGGCCCCCCGGCCTTGGCCGCGCCCTGCTCAGGCTAAAGCCTTCGCGCATGTGTGATAATAGGGGGTATTACGTGCGCTACGCCGTGCCGCATATCCCGGTCAACGCCCTGCGGGCACGTTTGTTGGGCGGGGGCGGCGCCCCCGCTAACGGCGGCTCACCGTTCAAGCAATTCCACGCCGTAGGGGGCCAGTTCAGCGCCGGGGACCGGCTGCTTTTCCCCGGTGGTATTCACATACAGGATACGCTTATCGTCTATAAACCGGGCGGCAACCCCTGGGGGACTCGGCGGCCCCCGGCGGATGATCCCGCTTTGGTAGAGCCGCGCAAGGACGGCCTTCAGGACACGGGAATCCGGGGGGAC
>JAITHL010000132.1 GCA_031279975.1 Treponema sp.
TGATACGGCTTCTCGTCCATACAGACCACCGGATACTGTTCAGTATAGGGCCGGGCGTATACCGCCAGCACGTCCTCCATGGCCGCCACGAAGGCTCCGTTATGTTGAGGCGGTATGCACCAGCAGTCTTTCAGGTGAGGTTTAAGCGGCGTTTTTTTAAAAGCCGGCTGACCGTCATGGGGGATAGGGAATCCCCATACTGTAATTCCACACAGGTATCGGCCAATAATCTCAACGTCCAGGTACAGTACCCCTGCGGCGGTTGGCTGCAGGCCAGGGCAATAATACGGGCTTCCACCTCGCCGGTTATCTTTGCCGGAACCGGCGGCGTTTCCCGTTTCTTCCGCTGCAAAAAAGCGCTCAGGTCCGGTGATGCCACAAAGTCCTTTTTGACATTCTGAACGGTCTGGCGGCTTACCCCACTATGCCCGGCGATATCCGCTTCCCTGGCCGGCTTTTGGCCTTCGGAGGTATCAAGGGCAAGGATAATGTCCGCCCGCTTAAGCAGTTTGGCGCTTCTCATTCCGCTTCCCGTGAACGTCTTCAGTTCACGGCGTTCTTCCTGGGTTAGTCTGATTTCCCTACTGGTTTTGCTCATTGATAGTATCCCCCTACAGGGAATACTATCAGGTGTTTCACTTTATGTAAATAATTAGATGTTACCGCCTGCTAGTATACCGCAGGAGCAGTCATCTGAACAACACCGGGGGCTGGGGAGGCGCAGGGCCAGCGCATATAAATTTTTCGCGGGGGGTCTGGGGGGCCTTTCGGCCTCCCAGCGGGGGTTCGGGGGCGGCGCCCCCGTAAGTTTATATGCGCTGGCCTTGATGGGGGGCGGCCCCCCGCTTGACATGAAAAAATGCCGGTGCTACATTTGCGGTAAATAACAAGCACCAAACCGGGGGACCAGCCCCCAACGGAAATAGTGAGGTAACCCATGAACAGGCGTGAATTCTTAAAACGATCGGCCGCCATCGGTTTTGGCGCGGGTCTGCTCCTCTTGCCCAAGGGTCTGCGCAGCGCGGCCCGGCTTGCGGCCCAGGAGAACTATCCCGATCTGGTGGCCCTCAAGGGCGGAAAGCCGGAGGAGATGTTCGACCGGGGGATGCGGCAGATCGGCGGCATGGGGCGTTTTGTCAAAAACGGCCAGACCGTGGTGGTAAAACCTAATATGTCCTGGGACTTGTCCCCGGAGTATGCCGCGAACACCTCGCCGGCGCTGGTAGCGGCGGTGGTAAAGCATTGCCTGGACGCGGGGGCAAAACGGGTGGCGGTGCTGGATCATTCCATCGATTATTGGGAGAACAGCGCCAAAAACTCCGGCGTTCTGGCCGCCGCGCTACGCGCCGGGGCTGTCCACGCGCCCGCCGAGCGGGAGGGCTACTACCAGCGAATCGCTCTTAATGGAAGAATCTTAAAAGAGACCATGATACATGAAAGCCTGCTTGAATGTGATGTGCTGATCAATGTGCCCGTACTGAAACACCACGGCGGCGCGGGGCTTACCGGCTCAATCAAAAACCTCATGGGCTGCGTGTGGAACCGGCGGACCTACCACGCAAACGGCCTCAACGTCTGCATGGCGGACTTTCTCCACGCGAAAAGGCCGAACCTTAATATTGTTGACGCCTACCGGGTTATCACCAAAAACGGACCCCGGGGCGGCACTCTGGATGTGGTTGCCCCAATGGGCTCCCTCTTGATATCCCCCGACATCGTGGCGGCGGACACCGCGGCGTCCTTGCTCCTGGGCCGTAAACAGGGGGAGGTTGAGCCGGTACGCCTTGCCGCCGCGGCGGGTTTCGGCACTATGGACCTCTCGAAGCTGAATATCAGCCGGATAACGCTGTAGCCTTGGACAGCATGGGAAGGCCCCGGATATCCCGGATCATCCGCATTGCGCCCGCGTGGATACGGGCCGGCCTTGCGCTTGCGGTCCTGGGGGTCTTGGTATACGCCTATTGGCCGGCGGGCCAGGACTTCAACGGCATCCTGGCCCGGATGATAGCGGGGCAGTTTTCAGCGGCCCTCTCTGGAACAGGGCTTACGGGGCTGGCGGCGCTTTGCGGCCTTGCGGCGGCCTTACTGTCCGGCAGGGTTTTTTGTTCTGTCCTGTGCCCCTTGGGAACCCTCCAGGAACTCCTTTGGCGTATCAAAAATCATATAAGCCGGAAGGGGCGGAACAACCGGAACGCCTCCTATACGCCCCCCGCTCTGCGGTATGCGGTTCCGTTGCTTGCCGGCGCGGGCCTTGCGTTTTCCTTTACGCCCCTTATGGCGGCCTTTGATCCTATCTCGAATTTTGGGCGGGGCATGGGGGCCCTGCGGGGCCTTTTCAACGGCCCGGCGGAGCCCTTCGCCCTTGTCCTTGCCCTGCCCTTTGGGGCGATACTGATCGCCGCGTTATTTTGGGGCAGGGCCTTCTGTGACTGGTGTCCAGTGGGCATTACCCTCGGCCTCTTCGCAAGGGCGGCCCCCTTCAAAATGCGCATAGGATCCCAGTGCGTCTCCTGCGGGCGCTGCGCGAAACAATGTCCCGCCCGGTGCATTAACGCGCCGGAACAGCGGATAGACGCAAAGCGGTGCGTACTCTGTTTTTCCTGCGCCGCGGTCTGTCCCGCAGGGAGCATAGGCTACGGGTTAGGGGGTAAAACAGCGCCGCCGGGCGAATCGCGCCGGGCCTTTTTGCGGGGCGCGGCGTCCCTTTTTTGCGGCGCGGCCTATCTCCTGGGGGCCAATATCCAGCGCTTGGCTGCCCTATACCATCCTGGCGGACAGGCTGCGGGGCTTGCGGGCGGGAAACCGCCGATACTGCCCCCCGGGGCGAAGAACCTGGACCGCTACCGGTCCCGCTGCATCGGCTGCCAAGCCTGCGCCGCCGCCTGTCCTTCAAAAATAATCCGGGTCAGACATTCCGTCTGGCCCGATTTGGATTACGCTGAGGCCCCCTGCCAATACAACTGCGTCGAGTGCGGGCGGGTATGTCCTACCGGGGCCATACGCCGGCTCGATAGGGAGGAAAAACACCGGACCCGCATCGCCCTGTCCGCCCTGCTCTTTGAGCGCTGCGTGGTCAATACCAAAGGCCAAGCCTGCGGAGCCTGCGCCGAAGTCTGCCCCACCCGGGCGGTATGGATGGCCGCCTATACCGGATCGGGGGTTCCCCCTATAACCAGGCCGGTCTTTGACGGGGCGTACTGTATCGGCTGCGGCGCGTGCTTTGCGGCCTGTCCCGCGGAACCGGGGGCGTTCAACATCACCGGGGCGGCGGAGCAGACCCTTACGCCGGGAGTGCGGGCTGCGGAGGACGGCGGGGAAGGCGTCTTGTATCAACCGGCGGATGATTTTCCCTTTTAGTAGAGGCTGCTGTTGCGAAACTTCAGTTTTGCAACAGCAGCTCTAGATAACAGAACAGAAGCGGGGAATCGCCATCGGTTCCCGGTATGAGGAGGTATGTATGCATCTTGGAGCGGGAGAAATAGCGGTTTTGCTGGTCCTAGCCCTCCTGTTGTTCGGGGCGAAACGGCTGCCCCAGGTCGGCAGGGCCGCCGGGGAAGCAATACGGGAATTCAAGGCGGCCTTTTACGGCAGACCCAAAAGCCTGGGGAACGCGGAGGGCGGGGGGCCGGCGGAGGGTGAAAACAAGGACGCTAACACCGCAGGGCATGATGCATCGTGACGGACGGCGCAAGCGAGTGGACCGGGCATTTACAGGAGCTGCGGCGGCGGATAATCGCCGTACTGGTAGTGTTTACCGCCGCCGCGCTCTGCGCCTTTGCCTTTTCCGATCAAGCGGCGGCCTTTCTCCTCGCGCCGGTTTCGGCTTTCGGCGTAACGCTCTACACCTTCAACCCGGCTGAACAATTTACCGCCTATCTCCAGCTCTCCATGTGGACCGGCGCGGCGGCGTCGTCGCCCTTTTTGCTCCTGCAAGCGGCGCTTTTTGTATGGCCGGCGCTCCGCCCCAGGGAACGCCGCTATACCCTGGCGGCCCTTATCGCGGTTCCGGCGCTTTTTTTTGCCGGCGCGGCGGCGGCCTATTGGTTCATCGCGCCAGCGGCCTTGCGTTTTTTCCTGAATTTCGGCGCCTTCGACGGCATCCAGCCCCTCTGGGGATTTAAGGAATACCTGTCCCTGCTCTATGCCCTGATGATCGCCGCCGGACTTTTTTTGCAGACCCCGCTGTTGCTGCTCTTTGCCTTTGCCGCGGGGATTACCACGCCCCAAACCGTCGCCCGTTTGCGGCCCCCTATCATACTGCTGATCTTTTTTGCCGCGGCGCTCTGTACGCCCCCGGATGTTATTTCCCAGGCGGCCCTCGGCATACCCTTGTATCTGCTTTTTGAGCTTACCCTGGCCGCCGGGCGTTTATTGCGCGGCCCTGTCCGCAAGGGCCGGGATGCCTCCCCGGGGCTGTACCCGCGGAGGAAGCAATGAAAAAAACGGCGTTCTTTTTAACGGCCCTGGCAGCCGCGGCTTTGGCGGCCCTCTCCTGCAACGCGGCGGTGGTTGTGGGCGCGGTATTCCCCCTTTCCGGTGGAGCGGCCTCCTATGGCAGGGACTCCTGGGACGGCGCCCGGTTGGCGGCGGATGAGCTGAACGCGGCGGGGGGAATACTGGGGAGGCGCCTGGTCCTGATTGCCGAGGATGACGAGAATAATCCCGAAAAGGCGGTAAAGGCCCTTACCAAACTTACCAGCCAGGACAAGGCGTCCTTTGTTCTGGGTTCCAGCACCTCCAGCGCTACCAAGGCCATAGCAGCCCTGGCGCAGCGGATGCGGGTGGTGTTGATCTCCCCTTCGGCTACGGATATCGAGGTAACCAAGGCGGGGGATTTTATCTTCCGGGCCTGTTTTATCAATCCCTTTCAGGGGGTGGCGGGCGCGGATTTTGCCTACGATGTTCTGGGAAGCCGCCGGGCCGCTATTCTCTTTGACGCGTGGACGGATTACAACAGCGGCCTGGCCGACGCGTTCCTGCTCCGTTTTACCCAGCGGGGGGGCGGGATAGCTGCTGACGAGGTTTATCAAACCGGCGCTGAGGACTTTAACGCCCAGGCCGCCCGCATCAAGGACGCGGCGCCCGATGTGGTGTACCTGCCCAATTACTATAACGACGCGGCCCGGCAGGCTAAACAGCTCCGGGCCTGGGGCGTAAACTGCGCCCTGGTCGGGGGCGACGGCTGGGACACGCTTACCGGGATCGAAAACCTGGGGGACGAGGTTTTGCGGGGGTTCTGGTCTTCCGGCTTTACGGCGGATACCCTTGATCCCAAAGGCGCGGCCTTTGTCAAGGCGTTTCAGGAGCGGTATGGCCGGGCCGCCTCCCAGTCCGCGGCCCTGGGCTATGACGCGATGCTGCTTTTGGCCGGCGGGATACAGGCCGCCGGCGGTTTCGATCCCGCGGCGGTAAAAGACGCGCTGGCGGCGCTTGAGGGTTCCTATGTTACCGGCGATATCCGCTTTGACGGGAACCGCAACCCCATTAAGAGCGCGGCGATACTTGAGATCGTTAAAAAAGACGGTAAGTTTGTCAATGCCTATAAGACGACCGTTACCCCCCAATAGGGGGAGCCTTCCGCGCGCTCCGTTGCATAACTTTTTGGTATTCGATAGAATACAATATACCGGGGAGCGCCGGAGGCCCGCGGGGTTTCCGCGTCCCGGCATACTTTTGGGAACGGAGCGGTACATGGCGCTAAAAGTTGTGTTGTTGGTGTTTTTTGTTATTGTGGCAATCCTGCTTATTTTACTGGTGCTGATCCAAAATGAAGAAGGGGACAGCCTGGGGGGTATATTTGCGGGGGGGAGCGGTTCGGCATTCGGTTCCCGGTCGGGGAATATCTTAACCAAGACCACGACGGTTCTCGGGGCCCTCTTTTTAATCATCAGCTTGGGCCTTGCCTTGCTCAACCGGACCGGCGGCGGGACCGGGGTAGACGGGGTAGAAGCGGAGGGGCTCAAACTTGCCCCTGAAAGGAGCGCGGACTGGTGGCGGGAGCGTGATGGAGCGCTGGATGACGGCGCTCCGGCGGAGGCGCTTCCGGTTCCCGCGCCCTTTATGGTTCCTGAAAGCGGGATAGAACTTGAAACGGCCCCCGCCGGCGAAGAAGCCTTGGCGGAGTAGGGATTTCCGGGGGGTGCAATGTTTCTCCAGGATGTGTATAAACCGGAGTTTATAAAGGTCGGCCTCGAGGCGGAGGATAAGGACGATGTTTTTGAGGAACTGGCCGATCAGTTCTGTCAAGCCTCCAAGATAAACGCCCGGGAGGAAATTTTAGCGGCTATCCGGGAGCGGGAAGCCAAGATGTCCACCGGTATCCGCCAGGGCATCGCCATTCCCCATGGGAAGACCAACGCGGTGGATGCCGTGTATGGGGTTTTGGGCGTATCCAAACGGGGGATCGATTACGACGCCCTGGACGGGAAGCCGGTCTACCTGTTGTTTTTAATCCTGGCGCCTGAGAAGGATACGGAAAACTACCTGCGCCTGTTAAAGCGGGCGGCGGAGCTGCTGGATAACCCTCTGTTTTATACAGACCTGGTGGCGCAAAACTCCGCGCAAGAGGCGTACAATATATTGAAAAAATACGAGGATATACTCATTGCCCTTGACTAGGGAAGCGCCGGCGGAAGAAGAGGATGTGCTGGGCCATTTGTTGTCCATCGAAGCCCAGGCCCAAGACCTTTTAAGGGACGCTCAGGAAACGGCGGACCGGCGGATTATGGAGGCGGAACAGGCGGGCCGTTCTCAATATGAAGAGCAATACCGGGAAGCCGCGGCCAGGCTGGAAGCTGAATATGAGCAGTCCCTGGCCGCGCTCAAAGCCTCCTATCAAAAGGAGATGGAGCGGTACCGGGAAGGCTTGCAAGCCGCGGCCGTAGATCAGGAACGGTTCCGCCGCGTAATGGACCGCCTCTTGGAAGGGGAAGGGTACGATGCCTAAGACCGGGGAACAGGCCTATATATACGCCAAGGCCTGCGGAATAATTGGAAAGTCCTTTGTGGGGAAACGGATAGGGAGGCTGGGGTCCATAACCCGGCTTACCGAACTGGACCGGCTTATGTTCCCCCAATCCTACCGGGACCTGCCGGAGCGGGAGCTCCTGGGGGACCTGGAACGGCGTATTATCAACCACTCGGTCAGCCAGATCACGGATATCATTAATGGGTATAAAAAACCGCCGGAATTTTTGATCCGCCTTCTGCGGAGTTATGAATACGGGGACTTGAAAAACGCGCTTGCCGCGCTTGCGGGCAAGGAGCCGCGGGTTCCGGCCTATACCGATCTCGGCCGGTTTCGTACTGTTCACTTTGAAGCCTACCCGGACCTTTCCCGGATGCTCGGGGGGACGGAATTTGCATTCCTCCTGGCCGAACCCTTTACGGGGAGGGGCGAGGATATTCAAACCCAGACCAAACTGGATCAGCTGTACTACGGCGCTCTCTGGGACTCCCTGTTTAAACTGCCCAAACAGGAACGTTCCGGCATTGAACTGATCCTGGCCGAGGAAATAGCCCTGCGGAATGTGAGCTGGGCGCTGCGGCTGCGGACCTACTACCAAATGGGAGAAGCGGAGATACGGGACAAGCTCGTATTCCTCCAGTATCCCAAGGCCCCTTCCCGCGCCCTCCGGCCGGCTACCCTGGCGGATGAAGCCCTGGCGGTTATTGATCTGCCCTTGGATACCTATTCCGCGTGGCAATCCTGGAAACGGGCCGGGTTTTTGAACCCCGAACAGCCGGGAGCGCCCTGGCATGTGGACCCCCGGTATTTTCAAAACGCCGCCGCGGAACACCTGTATACCCTTGCCCTGCATCATTTCCACCGGCATCCCTTTGCCATAGATATTGCCGCCTGTTTTATCAAACTAAAACAATTTGAAGACGATCTGCTTACCGGCGTCGCGGAAGGGCTCAGTTTGGGCATCCCCATCAAAGACGTATTTACTCTTCTGGATGTAGAGCCATGATACGCCCCCGGAAAATGCGGCAACTCAAGCTGACCATCCTTGAGCGGGATGTGGACCGGGTTATTGCCTGCCTGGGCCGGCGGGGCGTTATCCACCTGTCCGGGCCGGCGGACCAGGGCCAAGCGCTGGGCCGGGGCCGGGAAAACGCCGAGGCGGTACAGCGCGTCCTGGAGGCCGCGGCCGCTGGAGCGGCCTACCTGGGCATACCGTTGCCGGCTGAACCGGACGAGTCCGCAGCGCTTCCCGGAGGGGAGGAGGCGGAGCAATTCCAAAGGATAAGCGCCGCGATTACCCGTTTACAGGAGCGGGAACAGGCCGGCGTTCAGGAAAAAAAACGCCTTGAAGAGGCATTGCATGAAACCAGGGCCTTTGGCAACCTCAAGGTCCCCTTCTCAACCCTGGATCAGCTTTCCTATGTTACCTTGAGAATCGGACGGCTGGAAGTCCAAAGGCAGGAGCAGCTTCGGCAGGCATTGGGGGACCGGGCGCTTATTATTCCCCTGGAGCAGGACGCCGGGGGGGAGCGGATTTTAGCCGCCGCCTCCCGGAAGGGCCGTTTTGCCCTGGATTCGGAATTGAAAAAACAGTCATTTGTTCCCATTACCCTGCCCCATGATTTTAAGGGAATCCCGGCGGAAATGCTCGGCGGCCTGGAAAGCCGGCTTGCCGCGGTGGAACAGGACTTGGAACGCATCGGGAGGGAAAAGGCCGCGCTCCGGGACGCCTATACCCCGGTCCTGCGCCGCCTTACGGGTTCCTATCTTATGGCTTTCCAGGTGGAACAGCTTAAGGGGCGGCTGCAAGCCACCGCCAGCGTGTATATACTCCAGGGCTGGGCCCCTTCTGATCTGGTCCGGGGATTGGCGGCGGAACTGGCGGAGCTTACCCAGGGGCGGATAGGGGTCCGGGCTTTTCATCCCCATGAAATCAGGACCGTGCGGGAGGGCCGGGAAAAGGTCCCCGTGTCTTTGTGCCATGGCGGCTTTGTCCGGGGCTTTGAAAAACTGGTCTTTTCCTATGGGGCGCCCCTGTACGGCGCCATTGATCCCACCCCTTTTGTGGCGTTTTTTTTTACCATTCTTTTCGGCGTCATGTTCGGGGACCTGGGGCAGGGGCTGGTACTGTTGCTGCTCGGCCTGCTGGCCGGCGGGCGGGGTCCCAAGGTTCTCGCAAAGTTCCGGCATTATGCGTCCCCCCTGAAGGCCGTGGGCCTTGCTTCTATGGTTATGGGCCTTGTAACCGGCGAATTTTTTACCAACAGCGAGGTCCTTGCCGGGCCTACCAAGGCGGCGCTGGGTTTTTTTATGCGGGTCTTCCGTATACCGGGGGAAGCGCCGGGGCATATCCTGCACCTCATGCCTGAGAAGGGGCATATAACCAAGCTCTTTTACTTCTTCGGGTTTACCCTTGCCCTAGGGGCGGTCCTCAATTCCATCGGCCTTATCGTGAATATCATCAACCGTTTGGGCATGAAGCGGTATGAAGAGGCCCTGTTTGCGAAGACCGGCCTCGCGGGGCTGGCGTTTTTTTGGTATGCCGCCGGCATAGCGGTCCGCCTCATCCTGGGGGGGCGTTTTTTCTGGTTTGATCTGCTGGGGCTCGCCGTTCCGCT
This sequence comes from Treponema sp., assembly GCA_031279975.1. Classification (GTDB taxonomy): domain Bacteria; phylum Spirochaetota; class Spirochaetia; order Treponematales; family Breznakiellaceae; genus JAITHL01. The sequence continues at coordinate 9,586 of JAITHL010000132.1, forward strand.
CCTGGGGATTTTTTTCGGCCATGCCCTGTGGCGGCTCCTTATGCGAGAGCGTCCGGTTTTTCAAGAGGGGGCCATGGTGTTTATTATGGAAGGTTTTGTGGAGATACTGGAAACCCTTTCCACCTATATTTCCAATACGGTCAGTTTTCTCCGGGTAGGCGCGTTTGCCCTGTCCCACGCGGTGCTTTCGCTCATTGTTTTTACCCTTTCCGAAATGGTCCAAGCCATTCCCGCGGGCCCGGTTTTTTCCCTGTTTATTCTGATCTTCGGGAACGCCGTGATCATCATTCTTGAGGGCATGATCGTGGCCATTCAGGTGGTGCGTCTGCAATACTATGAATTTTTCAGCAAGTTTTTTACCGAAACCGGGGTGGAATTTACCCCCTTCCGGTTTCGTAAAGGAGTGAATGTATGAAACGTTTGATGCTGGTTCCCCTGCTGGTATTTCTGTTCAGTCTTATCGCGGGGGCCTTGCTTTTTGCCCAGGAACCGGATGCCGCCGCCCAAGGGGCGGTTCAAGCAGCCGGGGGGGGATCAACGGTTTGGAAGTATTTCGCCGCGGCCTTGGCGGTGGGTATCTCCTGTATTGCCGGGGGCATAGCGGTCGGCCAGATAGGGGCCGCGGCCATGGGCGCCATGAGTGAAAATCCAGAACTTTCGGGAAAAGCCATGCCCTACGCGGGCCTTGCGGAGGGCATCTGTCTTTGGGGCTTCCTGGTAGCGGTACTCATCATCCTCTTTTAGTCCCATGGACTACTACTTTATCGGCGACCCGGAACTCCTTATAGCCTTTCGGTTTGTGGGTATCCGGGGAACCGCTGTTTTTAAGGCCGAGGACGCCCGGACGGCCTTTCTCAAAATAACCCAGGGCAATGACGAAACGGGCCGGGGGCCGCCCGCCGCCGCATCCTGCCGCATCCTCATCCTTACCGAGGAAGCCGCCGATTGGCTGGGGGAACTCCTTGTCGAATGGCAGTTATCCGGACGTCATCCCTTGGTGGTGGAAGTCCCCGGTTCCCTGGGGCGGCTTGAGGGTCGCAAGACCCTGGAGGACGCCATCCGGGAAGCCGTCGGCGTCCGGGTGTAGGCCCCCGGCAGGGAGCGGGGACCGTACCCCAGGGGGTACGCGGCTTCCCCCCGTTTATTTTCTTACGTTGTTGACCGTGGAAGTGAAGCAGGATGGTGCTGTACTATGGAAGAGTTGCAATCCAGTGAAGCGCTGGACCGGGAGATACTGGAGGATGCCCGCCGGAAGGCCCAGCGGCTATTGAAGGCCGCGGATGAAACCATAGCCGCGGGGGAACAAACCTGGGCGCAAAAACTCCAGACAGCGGTAGCGGGCCTGAAACAGCGGTATGCCGAAGGGCTTGAACAAAACCGGCTTGAGATCATGGCCCGGCTTCCCCTAGATAAACGGCGGAGCCGGCTGGAAAAGATAGACGCCCTCCTCCGCGCCGCCGCCGCCGCCTACCTTGCGGGGCTTGAACGGGAAGGGCTGCTGGGCCTGCTGCGAACTGAAGCGGGAAAACGTTTGGCCGAACTGGAGGGGGCCGGCGGCGGTCCGGGGGAATTTACCCTAGGGTTTCAGCGCCTCACACCGGAGGAGGCGGAACGCCTCGGCGCGCTCTGTTTGGGGAATGGCCCTTGGGCCGTATCCCCTGAGGGGCCTTGCCCGCCCTCCGGCGACTTTCCGGCCCTTGTCCTGGAAAGCCCGGCGGCGCGGATTTCCGTTTCCGTTGAGGGAACCGTGGAATCCCTGCTACAGGATAAGCGGGCTGAATTGGCCGCCGCCCTGCTCGGCGAGGAGGTTCTAGATGCTTGAAGGCCGGGTGGAACGTATTTCAGGGCCCATTATCCGGGCCGCCGGCATGGGCAGGGCGGGGCTTTTTGATGTGGTGGAGGTGGGGGAACGGCGCATCACCGGGGAGATCATCCGTTTGGAACAGGATGAGGCGGTGATTCAGGTCTATGAGGACGCCACGGGCCTGCAAACCGGCGCTCCGGTTTTTTCCACCGGCAGGCCCCTTTCGGCGCTCCTGGGGCCGGGACTGATGGGCGCTATCTATGACGGCATACAGCGCCCCCTAAAATTGCTCTATGAGCAAAACGGCCCCTTTATGGCCGGCGGTTCCCGGGGGGACCCCCTGGATATGGCCAAGGCATGGCCCTTTATCCCGGACCCCGCGCTGGCCGGGCGGCTCGCCCAGGGGGAAACCGTTAAGGCCCGGCCCGGCCTTGTCCTGGGAAGGGTGCGGGAAACCGAAAGCATTACCTGTACTATCATGGTTCCCCCCCATACCAGGGGAGGGGTCTTGACGGAGCTTATCCCTCCAGGGAATGTTACCGCCGGGCAAAGGGTGGCGAGAACCAGCATGGGGGAGGACTTCCCCCTGGCCCAGTGGTGGCCGGTGCGCATCCCCCGGCCCTGCGGGGAACGGTATATAACGGACCAGCCCCTGATCACCGGGCAGCGGGTGATCGACATGTTTTTCCCCCTGGCCAAGGGGGGGACCGCCGCCATTCCCGGGGGTTTTGGCACGGGTAAGACCATGACCCAGCATGCGGTGGCCAAGTGGTGCGACGCGGATGTGATCATCTATATCGGCTGCGGGGAACGGGGGAATGAGATGACCGATGTGCTCGCCGAATTTCCCCGCCTGCTGGACCCCCGGACCGGCCGTTCCCTCATGGAGCGGACCATACTGATAGCCAACACGAGCAATATGCCTGTGGCGGCCCGGGAAGTATCGATCTATACCGGGGTAACCCTGGCGGAATTCTACCGGGATATGGGCTGCCATGTGGCGATTATGGCGGACTCCACCAGCCGCTGGGCCGAGGCCCTGCGGGAACTCTCGGGCCGTATGGAAGAGATGCCCGCTGAAGAGGGCTTTCCCGCGTATCTCCCCACGCGGCTGGCGGAATTTTACGAACGGGCCGGGCGGGTGGGAACCCTTTCCGGGGCCGAAGGCTCGGTTTCGATTATCGGGGCCGTATCCCCGCCGGGGGGGGATTTCTCAGAACCCGTAACCCAGCATACCAAGCGGTTTATCCGCTGCTTTTGGGCCCTGGACCGGGATTTAGCCAACGCCCGGCACTATCCGGCTATCAGCTGGACCGATAGTTATTCGGAATATGCCGATGAGGTTAAGCCCTGGTGGGAGCAGGTCAACGCCGCTTGGCCGGCGGTCCGCCAGCAGGCCCTGGAACTGCTGAAAAAGGAACAGCGCCTGGCGGAAATCGTCCGGCTTATCGGGCCCGACGCCCTGCCGGATGATCAGCGGCTCGTGCTGCTCGCCGCGGATATCATTAAAAACGGATTTTTACAACAAAATACCTTTGACGAGGTGGATATGTACTGCGTTCCCGCGAAACAGGTCAGGCTTTTGGAACTGATCATGGAATTCTATGAACGCTCCCGGCTTTGCATTACCCTTGGGGCGCCGCTCTTTAAAATAAACGCCCTGGAGGCCCGTATACCCCCGGGGGATGGGAGGGCCGGCGTGGTTTCCCTGCGGGAACAGCTTGCCCGGCTTAAAAGCGAAATCCCCAATACGGACGCCGGCGCCTTTGCGGCCTTTGCCGGGGACCTGCGCTTTGCCCTGGATGAGCTGGAGCGGGCTTACCGGGCAAACGCCGGAGGGCTTGCCCTGCCGGGGCGTGTATGAGGGGCTTGGAATACCGGGGGCTGGCCCGGATCGAGGGCCCCGTGGTGATAGCCCGCCGGGGCCGGAACGCGGGGTATAACGAGGCGGTGGCGGTCTATGACCGGGACCAGGGCCGCCGGCTGGGCCGGGTGGTGGACCTGGCCGAAGACTGGGCCGCTATTCAACTGTTTGGGGCGAATACCGGCCTTTCTTCCGAGGACAGCCGGGTGGAATTTCTGGGGAAACCCATGGAACTCCGGGTGGGGCCGGGGCTTTTGGGCCGGGTATTCAACGGCCTGGGGGAACCCATAGACGGTTATGGGAATATCATCTCCTCTACCTTCCGGGATATAAACGGCCTGCCCATTAATCCCTACGCCCGGGTCTATCCGCGGGATTTTATCCAAACCGGCGTTTCGGCCATCGACGGGATGAACACCCTTATCCGGGGCCAAAAACTCCCCCTGTTTTCCGGCAGCGGTTTGGCCCATAACCGCCTGGCCGCCCAGATAGTCCGGCAGGCGCGGATCATCAATGCGCCGGCGTCTCAAGGGGAACCCGGCGGCCCGTCTTCCGAGGGCTTTGTGGTGGTATTCTGCGCCATGGGGATCAAGTACGATGTGGCCCGGTTTTTTCTCAACAGCTTTGAACGGAGCGGCGTCTTGGCCAACGTGGCGGTCTTTCTCTCCTTGGCGGACGCGCCTTCCCTGGAGCGGCTGGTAACCCCCCGGGCCGCCCTGACCGCCGCGGAATACCTGGCCTATGAGCGGAACATGCACGTCCTGGTAGTTATGACCGATATGACGAACTACTGCGAAGCCCTCCGGGAAGTTTCGTCCATACGGGGGGAAGTCCCCGGACGCAAGGGCTATCCCGGCTACCTCTATTCGGACCTGGCCTCCCTGTATGAGCGGGCGGGGAAGATCGCCGGATCAAGCGGGTCCATTACCCAGATACCCATACTTACCATGCCCAACGACGATATTAGCCATCCCATCCCGGACCTTTCCGGGTACATCACCGAAGGGCAGATCGTGCTGGACCGGGAGCTTGCCCAGCGGGGCATATATCCCCCGGTGGCGGGGCTGCCGAGCCTTTCCCGGCTGATGAAGGACGGCATAGGCCCGGGAATGACCCGGGAGGATCACCATGACGTGTCCAGCCAGCTCTTTGCCGCCTATTCCCGGGTGAAGGCGGTCAGGAACCTGGCGTCCATCATTGGGGAGGAGGAGCTTTCCGCGGGGGATAAGCGCTACCTGCGGTTTGCCGAAGCGTTTGAACAGCGCTTCATCGCCCAGGGGGAAAACGAAAACCGGAGCATAGAGCAGACCTTGGACGCGGGATGGGAGGTCCTTAAAACCCTTCCCCGTGAGGAGCTGCTGCGGATCAAGGCGGAGTATATAGCAAAATACCTGGACCCATAGCCGGGAGAAGCGGCGCCGCCAACAACTTACGGGGGGTCCGGGGGGCCTTTCGGCCCCCCGGCGGGGGCGTTGCGGGGGCGGTGCCCCCGCCTGGGGGGGAACGGAGAAGCCGGAGGGTTCGGAGTGAGGGGGGCTTGCCCCCCGCTAATCTCTTAGTTGTTGACAGTTGATAGTTGGGCGCGTGGAGGGCCCTTATGACGGAAAAAGAGCTGTTGGAGCGATACCGGGCCGGGCAAAGAGACTTTACCGGGATAGCGCTCAACGGAGCGAAACTAAGCGGATACGATCTTACTCATAGCAACTTCACCGGCGCTACCCTCACCGGGGTTAATCTTAACCGGGTCAACGCAACCGGCGCTGTTTTCGCCGGGGCGGTTATAAAGGGCATGAATCTAAACAAATCAATACTGCGGGGGGCCGACTTTTCCCAAGCCTCCATTGGGGGGATAACCTTATCCGGGGCTGACGCGGCCGGGGCGGTGTTTGACCGGGTTAATCTCTTTGACATTGATTGGAAGATACTCACCCCTGACGAGCTGCCCTCCAGCGGGGCTAACTTTAGCGGCGCTGATTTGACCGGGGCCTGTTTCGCGGACGCCGATTGCAGCTTCGCTAACTTTAGCGGCGCCATCCTCATAGGGGCTAACTTTGAGCGGGCCCACTTAATGGGGGCTAATTTCGACAACGCCGACCTCTCGGGGGCCAACTTATCCAAGGCCGATCTTTCCGGGGCCAATCTCTACCGGGCCCGGCTGATACATACCAACCTGAAGGAGGTCAAAAACATAGCCCTAACCGGGGCCGTCGTAGCGGGCCGCCCGGAAAACGGGGAAGCATTGGTATGAAGATGCAAGGATTTGCTTAGGGCAACGCTGATTGCGAACCGCGGGTTTGATCCGGCATTATCAAAAGGGCCCGCGGATTGCGAACCGCTGGTTCGGCACGGATTAAAAGGGCTTTGTTACCGGAAATCCGCGGGCCGTGTTCAAAAGGCCGGTTTAACCAGCGCCACAAACTCCTAGGGTGAAAAAATTATGGGGCCGCCCCTTGAAAAACCGGCGGCCAGCGTGCTACGCTGTCCGCCATGATCCATAGGCCATGCCCAGCCGGAAAACCCTATGCGCCAAGCGCTATTTGTTATGGAGCCGCCGCCCGCCCTAGCCGCATACTGGAACCGTCCCCGGGCCTGATGACTTCCGCAGACGCCTCTGCCTACGATCAGCGATCAGCGATCAGCGATCAGCGATCAGCGATCAGCGATCAGCGATCAGCGATCAGCGATCAGCGATCAGCGATCAGCGATCAGCGATCAGCGAAAATTTTAAATACTTTCTAATCTTTGTCAAGCCCCCCGCAGCCTATTGTTCATTTTTTCATCAAAAATTTAATATAGTTCCCCAAAACGGTATTTCCCTCATGGCTCAGGCGATTAGGAACATTCCCGCTGAGGCAAAAGACATTCCCGCCGGGACATCGGGAACAGCAGCCGCGCCGCCGGGGGCGGGGTCCCGCCCTTTGCCCGGAACCGCTCCGCCCTCTGAACGTTCCCAGCCCGCAAACCATGCTGGAGGCGGCCCAATCACGGCAAGGCGGCGGATTACGCCGCGGACTACGGGAATTCCACGGGGGCATCGAGGCCCCCGGACGAATGTTGCCAGCTTGCTGATTAGCGGCTGAATGAGCATGTTACCCGTGTATGCGGTCAACCTAAATCTATTCTATATAAAAAGGAGCTAAGTATGAGTATGAAACATCGTACTGGCGCAAACGGAGTTTTGGCGGCGCTGAAACTCACGGGAGCGGCGGCATTGGCGCTGCCGTTCATCTTGATGACGGTTCTGGCGGGATGCCCCGCGGAGCCTGACCCCGATCCGGCCCCTCCCCCGCCTTTTACGGCGGTAACGGGTATTAGCGGCGTACCCGTTCAGGCGGAGGTAAATACGGAGCTTACCCTTACCGGAACGGTTGTGCCGTCCAACGCCACCAACCAAACCATTAACTGGGCGGTGAAAAACGGAACAGCAACCATCAACGGGGACAAACTGACCGCCACAGCGGTGGGAGCCGTTACCGTTACGGCAACTATCGTCAATGGCAAGGGCGATGCCGGGGACTTTACCAAGGATTTCCCGCTTCAGGTCTATGCGGCGGGACAACTCCCCACCGTTTCCTATGTAACCATAAGCCCGGCAACGGCGACCGTGGCAAAAGGCGGAACCAAAAACTTTACCGCCACGGTAACCGGGAACAACAGCCCATCGCAATCGGTTACCTGGTCAATCACCACAAGCGGCATTGATTCGGGAACCACTATCAGCGATGCCGGCCTGCTCACCGTGGCGGTTGGGGAGGCCAATACCAGCCTTGCAATAAAGGCGGTATCCAATGCCGACAATACCACATACGGTACGGCAAATGTTACAGTTAGCAGCGACCCGCTTTTGGATTTGGCCGATGTCACCATAAAGGTTGACACTGCGAATGTTACCATTGCATACACCGGTGAAACGCTGTCAGCCGCCTACAGCGGGTCAAGCCCCAACTCATATTCGCGTAACTACCAGTGGAATAAAGACGGGGTTCCCATTCCCGGTTCCAACGCAAAGTCCATTTATTACACGCCCGCCGAAACGGGGAGCTATACCGTAACCCTGAGCAGTAACGGCTACCAGGACAAGACCAGCGCCGCCGTTACCGTACAGCCGGCCATGTCCTGGACGGCGGTAAGCAGCAGCCCCTTCGGTACTAACCTAATCAACAAAATCGTCTACGCCGGCGGCAAGTTTGTCGCGGTTGGCTACGGCGGTAAGATAGCACATTCCACGGACGGCGTAACCTGGACGGCGGTAAGCAGCAGCACATTCGCTACTAATATCTCCTTCGACAAAATCGTCTACGGCGGCGGCAAGTTTGTCGCGAAGGGCTATAGCGGTAGCGAGCATATCGACAAGATAGCGTATTCCACGGACGGCGAAACCTGGGCGGTGGCAGGTAACAGCACATTCGGTACTAACGTGAATATTCGTATCGCCTACGGCGGCCCTGCGGGGCAGGAGCGGTTCGTTGCGGGGGGCGGTATCAATTCTCTTGCATATTCAACGGACGGTATAAGCTGGACGGCGAATCCCAGTGCCAATAACCCAAGGCCAGGTGCCGCGTCCGGAGGTATCACGGGCATCGCCTACGGCGGCGGTATATGGGTTGTGGGGGCATCTTGGTCAACGGGAGTAGGCGATTCCCATATCAATTATGTCGAGTATTCCGGCGACTTAACGGGCTGGACAGATACAGATTTCGGAAACAAAACCCCCTCCTCCTTCTACTACGATGACATCAATGACATCACCTACACCGGCGGCAAATTTTTCGTGCTGGGATCGAAGGGTAAGGTAGTATCTTCCACAAACGGCATAGACTGGACAAGGTGGCCAACGTCCTCACCCTCACCTATCGGCAATAGTCGCGTGAACGACATGGCCTATGGCGGCGCCGCCGGTTTTGAAAAGTTTGTCGTGGTGATGCAAGGTGGCGTAGGGGCGAAGTATATATGTTATTCTACGGACGGTGCAAGGTGGTGCAGCTGGTCTAGTTCCCCCAACACTAACAATTTCTACGGCATCGCCTACGGCGGCGGCAAATGGGTTGCGGTGGGAGAGAATGGCACGATTTACTATTCCAACGCTCAGTAATCAAACTTGAGCGCGGGCAAGCAGTCCCGCGCAAACCCGGCGGCGGCGCTTCCCCCGCGGGAACGCCGCCGCTGCCGAACCCGTCCCTCGGGGTAAATCCGGGGCGGGTGCTTTTATACCAAGGGCTTTAGTCCGGCGGGCTAAAGCCCGCAAGGAGCGTTTGTATGAAGATTGACCGCACAGCTATTCCCCCGGAAACCAAAATCCGCTTTTTTGACGGCCTCTTTGAGGAACTGGTTAAATACCCCTTCGGCTCCATGCCCAAACGGGATATGGAATGTCTCTTGGTCTCCCTGCTGGAAAAAAACCAGATCATCGCCGGGTCCAGCCGCGGCATCGCCAATGCCCTCCAGATTAACGAACAGCGGCTGAACGGCTACCTCCTGGACGCCCGCTACAAATTCCAGCCCGACACGAAACACGAAAACATCCGCCGCATCTTCGCGGCCATGAAAAGCGGCGCGGTTAAACCGGACTGCGAGGGGGATAAAATAACCTTTGCCCTGGAAAACCCCGTGTACCGGGCGGACCTGGCCCAGGCCCTCAAGGACATCGGCTACTTTGCGGACGCCAGTTTCAGCGTGGAACTGGTGAAGATCAAAAACTACGCCTTCTTCGCCCTGCTCATGGCCCATTGCGGGCCGGAAGCGGAAGCCGGTTTGTATAAAAAACTTTCGGAACAATCCGGCGCGGACATAAAAGCCCTGCAAGACAATGCCTTCCAAAACGCCTCGCGCCTTGAAAAAGCGAAAATCATCCTCAAAACTATCAATAACACCATACCGGTCGCCGATATTCTGCAAACAGCCCTCCCGGCGCTTGCGCTATAGGAGGGCGCATCTTCAACGGCCCTGATAGGATGCGTTTGTTTAAAGAAACACTGATTTATCCGGCATTGTCAAAAGCGTCCACGGATTAACACTGATTTTGTTACCGTAAATCAGCGCAATTAACGGCAATCAACGCAATCAGTGTAACCTGCGGGCCTTTTTCCGAAAGGGACCACAGATTAACACGGATTAGCACTGATTTTGTTACCGGTAATCAGTGGTAATCAGCGTAATCCGTGTAACCTGCGGGCCTTTTTCCGAAAGGGACCGCTGATTAACGCTGATTAGCACAGATTAACACTGATTAACACTGATTTTGTTACCAGCAATCTGCGGTAATCAGTGGTAATCAGCGCAATCCGCGGGCTATGTTAAAAAACCTGATTTAATCAGCGGTTCCCTAGGACAACACTGATTTATTCGGCATTATCAAAAGCGTCCACGGATTAACACAGATTACCGCTGATTTTGTTACCAGCAATCTGCGGTAATCAGTGGTAATCAGCGCAATCCGCGGGCTATGTTAAAAAACCTGATTTAATCAGCGGTTCCCTAGGACAACACTGATTTATCCGGCATTATCAAAAGCGTCCACGGATTAACACTGATTTTGTTAACGGCAATCA
>JAITHL010000028.1 GCA_031279975.1 Treponema sp.
GCATATAAACTTTTGGGCGCATTTTTGCTCCGCAAAAACCGCGCTTTCCGCTTCAATCGCTTGCGCGGGACGGGGGCGCCGCCCCCGGAACCCCCGCTGGGAGGCCGAAAGGCCCCCCAGACCCCCCATAAAAAAATTATATGCGCTGGCCCTGGGCCGGCAAGTTTTACAAGGGACCCTTCCTTATACTATAAATTTCGCTGTTATTTGTCAATTCTTAACCGGATAATTCCAGCCCGCCCTGTATCCATAGGCCCCTCCGGCGGCTATGATGGGGCATGGTGCTTGCCGATGTGGTTGTGGTGCTTTCACGGCCAGAGGAGGCGGGGAATATCGGGGCGGTCTGCCGGGCCATGAAGAACATGGGCCTGCGGCGGCTCCGGGTAATCGCCCCTCCCCTGCCGCCGGAGGACGCGGTAATCCGGTCCCGGGCCGTACATGCCCAGGACCTGTGGGACGAAGCCGGGCGCTTTGCTTCGCTGGAAACAGCGGTGGCGGATTGCGCCCTGGTGGTGGGCGCTACCCGGCGCATGGGGCGGCGGCGGAAGGCCCATTCCCTCTGCCCTGAGGAAGTAGCGGCCCTGTTCAAGCGGCATCCCGGACCTGCCGCCTTGGTATTCGGCAATGAAAGGACCGGCCTTGAAGACCAGGAGCTGCGGAGCTGTTCCATGGCCTCCCATATCCCCGCGGATGCGGTCTTCCCCTCTTTAAACCTTTCCCACGCGGTGCAGATATACGCCTATGAGCTTTTCAAACGCCTCGGCCTGCCCTATGCCTATCCCCCGGAAGAGGGCCGCCCGCCGGGAAGCCGGTGGGTTCCCCTGGATCAGGAAGCGGTGCGCGACCTGGTCCGTTCCATCACCGGCGGCCTGGAGTCCCTGGGCTTTTATAAACAGCCGGGCCGGGACGAGCAGGAACGGTTTTTCCAGGATATTTTTTCCCGGGCCGGGATAACCCTTTGGGAGGGGCGGTATCTGGGGAATATTTTTTCCAAGGCCGTCCGGATGGCCCGCTTCCGGGGCGGACCGGATGGCGCCGGGGAAGGCGGGCTGTAAACGCGGCATACCCGGAATTCCGGGGAAATAGCGGAAAATTCCGCGCATCCTCCGCCTAATGAAGCGCTGATTTATCCGGCATTATCAAAAGGGCCCGCGGATTGCAAGCCTTCGGTTCGACACGGATTAGAAGGGTTTTGTTACCGGAAATCCGTGGACCGCGTTTAAAAAAGTTTAATCAGCGCTTCCCTAGCCGCGTCAAACCGGCGTTTTCCAGGTTTTTTATACCGGTTGCGGTAATCAGCGCCGGCCTAAAGGCTGATCGGCTGCAGGGGTTTGTTTTTTCCCCGCAGCCGGTAACTGAGGAGAAGAAATTTATAGTACATATAAGGAAAAATCCTGAAACTATGGAGAGGTTTTTGCAAGCAGTAGCCTATCCATTCAAGCCCCCGGTTAAATACCGCCGGCGAAGGCCGGGACCGCCGCAGGGCAAAAACATCAAAGAGATCGCTGCACCACAGCCGCAGTCCGGGATTCAATTTGAGATAGTTCCGGGCTATCCACCGCTCTTCCCCCCGGACCCCGGTTCCCACCAAGAGGAGGGCGGGCGCGGCTTTCCGTATAGCGATGAGCAAGGGCGCTTCCTCCTGGCGGCGAAACGAACCGGGATAGCGGCCCACTATGCCCAAACGGGGAAAGGTCTGCCGGAGGTTTCTCTCGGCCTTTCTTAACACGCGCCGTTTCGCCCCCAATAGATACAGGGAATATTCCCGTTCTTCTAAAAAGGTCAAAAGGCCCACCACAAAGTCAAAGGGCATGTAGCGGACCGGAATTTTTCCCGTGAGAAAGCGGGCGCCCCCCACCAGGCTCTTGGATATGGGGATAACCAGCGCCGCCCCAAGGATGTAATTCCGGTACTCCTTGTTCCGCCGGGCCCGCAGCAGGTCCCACAGGGAGAGCAATACGATGTTCCCCCCGCCTTTGTTTTTGAGCAGGTCGAGGATCACATAGGGTAATGCTTCCTGGGGCACAATATCCAGGGGAACTTGCAATACCGTGATCCGTTCTATTGCCGGCCCGGGATTCTTGGCGTCCACCATGCGTTCTCCAATAAGATAATACGGATGCTTGCAACAGCGTATAGGGCGGCTGTCTCGGTTCTTAAAATAGTATTGCCCATGGTTACCGTTTTAAACCCCGCCGCGGTAAAACAGGCAACTTCCCTGGGGGAAAAACCTCCCTCCGGCCCTACCAGCGCGGCAATCAATTCGGGATACCCGCTAAGATACCCATGAAAAGCCCCCTGCGCAAGGGGGGCTTGATGGAGCAGGAGGCCGAGGGCCCGCCTTTGCCGGGCCTTGAGGCCCTCCCAATAGGCCAGCAGGTCCGGCAGCCCCCGCGGGGGGGCTATTTCCGTGGAGGCCGGGGAGCCGCTTTGCTGCCGGGCTTCCCGGATGATCCGCCGCCACCGTTCCAGCCGTTCCGCGGTATCCCGCGGCTGGGGAACCGAACGCTCGGATACAAAGGGAACGATCCCCTGGACGCCTCCCTCAGCGGCCTGGCGGATAATCATATCCATCTTCGCGCCCTTGGGCAGGGCCTGAAACAAGACTATCGCCGCCGGGCCGTCCGCGGCCCTGGAATCGGCGGGAAGGCATACCCCCTCCAGATAGGAATCCTTGACCGCGCTGATCTGGAACCGGACCGCTTCCCCATTGGGGAGCCGGGCGGGAAGCTCCGCTCCGGCTTTGCAACGCCGCACACGGGCCAGGTAATGAAAATCCCCGCCGTATAAACGAACCGTCCCGTCATCCTCCGGCGGGACGGTAAGGATAAACTGTTTCATAGGCCGAAAATTCCCCGCATCAGGTTGCCTGGGCTTTCTCCTCTTTATCCGCTTCCTCTTGCAGGACCTTGAGGGTCTTGGTGGTCTTCATAAGCGCCCCATAGGACCCGCCCCGGAGTATATTCACCGCTTCCTGTAGCTGAACGTCATATTCCAGATCGTATACCGGCGCCATAACGGTCCGGTTCTGCTCATCCCGCACCAGCCGGCGGAGCAGGCCGCTGTCAATATGATAATCCGTATAGAGCCCTTGAATAAACCGGTCCACCTGGGCGGGAGACGCCTTGGGGTACTCCTCCACAAAGGCGGGAATTTTATTCGAGGTGATAAGTTTGTTCAGTTGTTCCGTATTTTCCGCGGTAAATTCGGGGAACCGGACTTCCCGGTCCGGCGGTATGCCGATCTTATCGATATTCACATCGCTGGGGGTATAATACCGGGCGGTGGTCAGTTTAAAGCCCGATTTATTATCCAAGGGATATATCTGCTGCACCGAGCCCTTGCCAAAGGACTTTTCCCCCACGAGGTAGGCCCGCCCCCGGTCTTTCAGCGCCCCGGCCACAATTTCCGAAGCCGAAGCGGAGCCCCGGTTGATCAGGACCACCACGGGAACATCCAGGGGAATGAGGGTGTTCTTCTTGGCGTTAAAGCTCGATGTTTCTGAGGGTATCCGGGACTTTACGGTTACCACAACCCCCTCATCCAAAAAGAAATCCCCTATCCCCACCGCGGCTTGGAGCAATCCCCCGTAGTTGTTCCGCAAATCCAGGATCAGGCTCTTGTACCCCAGGGTCTTAAAACGTTCCAGGGCTTCCCGGGTCCGTTCCACCGTCATGGCGCTGAAACTGATAAGCCGGAGATAGGCGATATCCCCGATCATCGCCTGTTTTACCGTGGGAACCTCGATGACCGCCCGGGTAAGGGAAACGGGAAATTCCAGGTTCTTCCCCCGGCGGATACGGAGCCGGACCTCCACGCCTGGAGCGCCCTTGAGCCGGGCCAGCACCTCATCCATGGAAAGGGCGTCCGTAGCCTCCTCGTTGATTGCGATAATGAGGTCCCCGGGTTTCAGCCCCGCCCGCCATCCAGGGGTATCCTCAATGGGAGAAGCCACCTCCACATAGGGCGGGGTCCCGTCGGGCCGTTCCCGGACGGGCTTGGAAATATAGAGCCCCACGCCGCCGTAGGTTCCCTGGATTACGTTTTCCCGGTAATCCGCCATTTCCGATTCATGGAGGAATACCGAATGGGGGTCTCCCAGGGCGCCGAACATCCCGGTCATCGCCCCCTCGTAGAGGGCCTGGGGGTCCACATCTTCCACATACCGCTGCCGGATGAATTCGAAAACCTTTTGCAGCATAAGGGGGTAGGATCCTTGATCCCCCTCCCGGTTTTGGGCTTCCGCCATGGGGCTAGAGGCAAGGATAAAAAGGGCGCATAAAAATAAGGTGGGTATGATCCAAAGGAAGGCCGGTTTTTTTCCCTTGGGATACCCGGTGGATATTTGGGATTTGATCATTGTTCTATAGTAATTGTTCCCCCGGTTTTGTCAATCTACCCAGGGCAAAAGCATTTACCCTATGCCGAAGAGGATTTGGTGAAGGAAGCCGGTGTCCAGGGAAGCGCGGAACATTTTGCGCCTAACGCTGAGCCGCTGTTTGCCTTTCAGTACCGTTA
>JAITHL010000209.1 GCA_031279975.1 Treponema sp.
GGGGTTGAACCGCGCGGTCGCGGCGCTCTTGCGGCTACACCGCGAAAAGGTTTACACTGAAGACGGATGCCGCGAGCCCGACGTGGAGGCGGCTGCGGTTTGATTTCGGCTAGGTTTTGGTTATTAGTCATTAACCCCTTTTCGGCTAGAAAAGTTTTTAGGCAATTCGTGTCCTTGCAAAAAAATCCGTTATGGCGCATACTGGGGGGGACCATGGCAAACCTTATCGAACCCAAGGTCCTCAAGGGATTCCGGGACTTTCTTCCAGAGGCGGAAATCGAGCGCCGCGCCCTTATTGCGCGTATTGAGGCGCAGTTCCGCCTGTACGGGTTTGTTCCCATTGACACGCCGGTCTTGGAGTATACGGAGATACTCCTGGGCAAGGGGGGCGGGGAAACGGAAAAACAGGTCTACCGGTTTATTGACCACGGCGGCAGGGATGTGGCCATGCGTTTCGATCTGACCGTGCCTTTTGCCCGGTTTCTGGCGGAACACCGGCAGGAACTCCCCATGCCCTTCAAACGCTACCATATTGCCAAGGTCTGGCGGGGGGAGAACACCCAGCGGGGCCGGTACCGGGAATTTACCCAGTGCGATTTTGATATAGTGGGCAGCGACACGGCGGCGGCGGATTTTGAAATTCTTCTTATAATACGCAATACCCTTTCGGCCATAGGCGCGGGGGACCTGTGCATCCAGGTGAACCACCGGGGGCTCTTCAACCGCTTCCTGGACCGCATACACGCACTTGACCAATCGGCCGCTATCCTGCGAGTGGTGGACAAACTTGCCAAGGCGGGCGCCGCCGCGACCCGGGAGTCCCTGGAGCGGCTCGTAGGCGGCGAGCGGGCCGGCGCCGTCCTGTCGTATATCGAAACCAAGGGGAGTTTTGAGGAAACCCTGGCGGCCCTTACCCAGGCGGCGGGGGGAAGCTGTTTTGAATCTGAGCGGCTTAGGCAGCTGCGCCGCTTTATGTACGACACGGGAACCGCCGCGTCCTTTGCGTTGAACCCTTCTATAACACGGGGGCTGGACTACTATACCGGCGTGGTATACGAAACCTTCCTGCGGGACCTGCCCGGCATTGGATCGGTCTGTTCCGGAGGCCGATATGACCATCTGGCGGCCCTCTATTCCCGGGAAGCGTTGCCCGGGGTTGGTTCTTCCATCGGTCTGGACCGGCTTATCGCCGCCTTGGAGTCCTTGGGGAAAATTGCGGGTGCCAAGGGCTATATCCAAGGGGTAATCGCCTGTCTTCAGGAGGAGGACGGGGGCGCGTATCAAGCCCTGGCGGAACAGCTTCGGGCCCAGGGCATAGCCTGCGAAGTTTTTTCCGAGGCGGAAAAGCTGACCCGCCAATTCATGCTGGCGGAAAAAAAAGGCGCCCGGTGGGTGCTTATTCCGGGCAAAAAGCCTTTGGAAAGCCCTCTTACCCTGCGGGACCTTGCCCGGCGGCAAGACCGGACGGGCCTTACCCTTGCGGAAGCGGCGGCCCTCCTGCGGGAATGGGCGTAAACGCCGTTCATTACAAATAGCCCTTCATTACGAATAAAAGAGGAGTAGTATGCGTTACATTGGTATTGGTTCTTTGCTTATCCTATTGATAAGTTTTTTACCGGCGGAGCTTCCGGGACAGGAAAAACCTGCTTCCCTGAGAGATTTAGATCCCATAACGGCCCGGGTTGCCGCGAGGATCAACCTCCGGTTGAATAATCAAATCCAGGCCGGAGCGCCTGTGCAGGTATCGGTGGGATCCTTTAGCTGGCAGGACTCGGCGGTCCCCTTGGGCGGCCTTTGGGCCATGAACCTGTCCCGGGACCTGGCCAATGCGTCGTCCCGGCAGTACGATGTTTTGGCCCCGGGAAGCGGCGGGGGGAATTGGCTGGTCTGCGGGGAAATTATCGAAGCCGGGGGCATACTGCGGGTCTATACCCGGCTGATCCGGCAGAAGGATCAGGCCCTTAACGGCGTCTGGAATACGGACTTTGAAAAAACCGGCTTCATCATAAGTTTATTGGAACAGGAGCAGGAGCAGGGCCGGTCCGGCTCCGCCGGGGCGCTCCAGGACCGTTATGAGCCGGACAGCCGGGAAAGGCCGGCGGCCCTTTCCATCGGGGCAAACGCCGGTACAGGCGGGGATACCTGGGTAAGCCGTTCCTTTCATGACCGGGAAGACCGGGACTGGTTCACCATTATGCCGAATCAGGGAGGGCGCGTTGTCGCCGAGACCGTCGGCGATATTGATACCTATATGGAACTCTACGACGCCTCCGGCGGGTCCCGGATTATGTACAACGACGACGGCGGGGACGGCGAAAACGCCAAACTCACCTTTCCCGTTGAGCCGGGGAAACCCCTCATCCTCATGGTCCGGGGCTATTCGGGGGATACGGGGCCCTACCGTATCCGGGCCTATTACGCGGAACTCCCCGATAAGGACCTGGAACCTAACGACGCCGCGGCGGACGCGAAACGCATTAACCTGAACACCGACGAGTTGGAAGCCTATTTCAGTTCACCGGAGGATGTGGATTGGTACCGTTTGGAAATTCCCGCCGGGGGCGGCTATCTCCAGGCGGTTCTTGATGGGAGCGGCAGCTATACCTTGGAACTCTATGATTCCCAGGAAAAACTCTTGCCTGCGGAAAGCGCAGGGGACGAGGAGGGCGGCGTGGGCGCCCTGGTATCCGGGGGAATTGTTTACCTCAAGGCGTCCCTGAACTGGGATTCGAACCAGAGCTGGGACGCCAATGACTATGCGCTCTATACCCGGTTCAGACTCTCCTTCACGGCGGACGCCTATGAGCCGGACAACCAGCCCCGGGACGCCAAGGACCTGGCAATCGGCGCTCCCCAGCGGCGGAGCTTTACCACCGAAGACGATGAAGACTGGGCGCGGATCACCATTACCCAGGCGGGACGTTACGGCATCCGGGCCAAGGGAGAAACCTCTGACCTGGATACCTACCTGGAACTCTTCAACGAGCAAAACACCCTGATCGATGATGACGACGACGGCGGGGACTGTTGCGACGCCTACCTCTCCCTCACCCTTGAGGCGGGGGTCTATTATCTCAAGGTAAGCTGTTTAATCGAACCGGATGATTATTACCTGTTGACCCTACAGGCGGAGGAATAACAGCCGGGGAAGCCTCTTTTGGGCGGCGCTGATTGCGGACCGGAGGTCCGGCATCAAGTTAATCAGCGGTTCCCTAGGGAAGCGCTGATTAATTCAACGGTATCAAAAGAGTCTATGGATTATGCGGATTTCCAGTAACAAAATCTTTCTAATCCGTGAAAATCCGCGGACCCTTTTGATAATGCCGAATTAATCGGCGTTTCCCGCGAACCTATGGTTCGATGTATTTGCTCGTTTCATTGCGCAAATGCCGCATTGAATAATGCTCGATTGAATTATTCAGCGCTGCCCTAGGGGGCGCGTCCGGCTCTTACGGGCCGCCTTATCCCGCTATTCCGCCGCCTTCTCAGCCAATTCCGAGAGCAGGGGGATGAGTTGTTTTTTCCGGGAAACCACCCCTTTTAAGATATAGATACCCTCCTCCAGCTTGGGAAAATTGATCTGGCCCATAAAGTTCTTGGTTCCCGCCACAAAGAGCAGGGAATCCAGGAGGGTTACATCAGTTACCAGGATAGCCGCAAAGAGCCGCTCCTGTTCCAGCCGGAATGTTTCCAGGGCACCCAGGAGTTCCCCCTTGCGGGCAATCATGCTCTCCGGATCGTCCGTTTCAATCTGGCTGACCGAGTAGGCGGCCCCGGCTTCACGGTATTCCTTCTGGTCCAGCTCCACCAGTTCCCGGGCTGAATAGGCGTTCAACCGGCCCGCCGCCAGTTGCAGGTCCTGGCCGAGCTGTTCAATATGCAGGCCCGTAAGGGACGCCAGATATTCCGCCGCTTCCCGGTCCGTAGCGGTGGCGGTGGCGGATTGGAGGATCAGGGTATCGGAAAGGATGCCGCAGAGCAAAATCGAAGCGATGCTCTTTTCAATCTGAATCCCCGCTTCCCGGTACAGATTGGTGATGATAGTACAGGTGGCCCCCACCACCTTGTTGATAAAGGTAATGGGGTCCCGGGTGGCGAGGTTCCCCAGCCGGTGGTGATCAATCACCTCAATGATCCGGTAATGCTCAAGCCCCTCAACCGCCTGGCTCGGCTCGTTGTGATCCACCAGGATCACCTCGATATTCGGGTCCCGGATGAGGTCCCCCTCAAACAGCACCCCCACCACATGCCCCGCCTCATCCCCGATGGGAAGACACCGGGACGGGGCCTGGGCAAGGGGCGGACGGAGCTTTTTAACCGTATCGGTACAACGCATCAGGGGAACCGAATCGTCCCCCACCGCGCCCACCGGAGCGGAATAAAAGATAAGCATGGCGGTGGAAGAGGTATCATAGGGGGAGGATATGACCGAAACCCGGTTTTCCCGGGCCAGATCGGCCAGGCCCGGCCCCAAGGTTAGGCCGTTGGTTAAAATAAGGGCCCGGACCTTCCGGCGGATAGAAAATTCCTGCAAGTCCCACCGGTCCCCCATGATAACCAAGGCGTCGTCCGGACGCTCTTCCTCCAGGTGCCGCCTGAAGAACGCGGTATACGACGCGGCTACCACAATGGGCGACTTTTTCACCGTTTGATTATCAAACAGCACCTCCGCCTTGGCCCGCAGGGTATCGACCAAATAATCAATGGAAACGGGAAAGTAGGACTTCCTATGGGGATTGATATTAGCAATGATATACCGGGCGAAATTCCTATAGTGGAGCATGGCCCGGTATACGCCGTTCTTATCCACAATGGGCAGGACCCGCAGGCTTTCCCGTTGCATCTGTTCCAATGCCTCCCAGAGGGAAACGTCTTCCCGTACCGTTACCGGCTCCTCCGTAAGGTAATACCCCGCCTTGGGTATCAAATCAGGAAGGTACTCCGGTATGGGGACCTTAAACCGGGTAAAAACGTATTCCGTTTGCGGGTTTATCTTCCCCGCCCGGACCGCGGCGCAGTGGGATACCCCTTGGGCTTGCTTTAACTGGGCGTAGGCCGCCGCCGATACCACCGAATCGGTATCTGGATTCCGGTGGCCGATCACATAGATCTTTTTCTTCATGGTCAAATCAGTTTCCCCCGGATCGCCGGATAAATCAAGCGGGGAGGGGAAGGGCCGGAAAGCCCTGGTCCGCGGTCCGGCGGTAATCACCGGACCGCGGCGGTGAACGCGCCTTAGTTTCGCGGCGGCAAGAGGAAGTGGGTCATAGCGGCAAGGTCCAGAGCCGTCTGCCCTTCGGCGCTGCTGGATTTCGTTACATACACGCCCTGAGCCTCGCCGTTGGACTGCACAACGTAATACCATAGCGGGGCGGCTTCATCCTCTGGAATGAGGAATAGATAGGAGACGGGAAAATCTGTATCAGGTCTGCCAATATCGGTTCCCCGGTATGTAGATGCGGGTTCGTCATGAACCAATTCCGTTAAATACGCAGAACGAGGCCGCTTGGTACTGGCATATACCAATATACTTTGATTGGTCTCTCTATGCCTTGTAACGGTTACCCTTCGGCTTGTGATAGTAAGGTTTTCCAGGCCCTTCTGATCCGGTATGGTAATGGTAAATGGAGAACCGAAACGTTCATTCTGCTCATTGGAAAAAGTAACATTTATAGCGCTGACGACCGTATGATCCGGTATCGTGAGAGTCCAGGAGCTTGACTTTTCCGTATAGGCTAGGATACTCGTTCCTCCCAGTCCGGCGTTTGCCGTTACATTAACGGTTTTTGGGTATGTTTTGGTAACTGGCCCGTTGTTGATTCCTTTTATTTCTTTATATACCGCGGCAGCCTGCAAGGTTCCCCCTATCGTGGTATTGGTGATCGGGACGAAGCGGGCGCTTATGACGGTATCCGCGTGGGGCATAACAAAGGACGCTGTTCCGGCGCCCTTCGGTACTCCCCCAGCAAGGGGCATATCATCAGGGCCAACGGCATGTATGGGTTTGCCGTTTGCCAAAATGCCGTTCTTATCAAGGCAATACCCGTTATTCGGACTAACGGCCAGCGTAATTTTGGTCCCAACCGGTACTTGAATCTGATTAGACAACGCGGGGGGTGTAGGCGGATCGGGATTCTGTAGGGCTATTGAACCGTATTCGCTGTCAGTTTGAAGGTATAGCTGACGGGGGGGGGGGGGTTGAGTCACCGCTTCCAGAAGGATTCTGGCATGAAAGGATCAAGAGGGCGCTTGCAATGGATACGCAGAGCAAGGATTTCCCGGCCTGGTAAGAAGCATGGGTTTGCATCGCAAAATTCTCCTTAAAATATAGAAATATGTAGGTTTACAACCTTACCGTTATAGTATAGTGTCCGGCGTCTTTTTGTCAAGCATTAATGGCGCAGCCTGCCGGGGGGCCGGACTACAGCCCTCAACATCCTGTTTCGGGTTTCCGTCCCGCCTTTGTCCGCCGCCATGCGGCGCCCGGGGGGCGTACACCGGGGTACGCGGCTTCCCCCTCCTCCTATGGGGCCTGCCCTGACATTTTAGACTATGCTTGTTGAATAACCTAAGATTTTCAGGTATAATGGGATAGCTATGTTTTTTTCAATCGAGGATTTTTAAAAATGCTGGATACCGGTCAAATCCACCGCGCCGAATACGATGCGGGCGAAGACCGATCCGAACCAATGGTGATTGCCGAAGCTCCGGGCCGGATGCATTATCTGGGGGAACACGGGGAGCCCAAGGCGGGATTGTTTCTCGCTTCAGCGATTGACCGTTTTATCCGCATCGCCGTAAGTCCCCGGAAAGATAATTCCCTCCGTTTTTTTGCCGCCGATTTAGGGGAACGGAAACGGACGACCCTTATCAATTTAAAATATAAACGGGAAGACCGGTGGGCAAATTTTATCAAGGTTGCGATACATGTGTTAGTGGAGTTAGGGTGTCCGGTAAAGGGCTTGAATTTTTCCCTTACCGGGGATATTCCCCCGCAGGCGGGGTTCGCTTCATCTTCCGCCATAGAGGTCGCCGCGGCGGCGGCTTTGCGGGAGTTCTTTCACGCGGACATAGCGGACCGGGAACTTTTAAAACACCTGGCGGCGTCCCATGCCCTGTTCTTTGGGAAAAGCGCCAATATTGTTGATTATGAGATGATTTTTTTTGCGGAGGCCGGTCATTTTCTGATAGTTGACGAGGCGTCCATGGAGATAAAACAGATCGAGTCTCCCTTTGCCCGGTATAAAATCCTGATCATGGATTCCCGGGTGCCCCGGCTTGGGGTGGAAGACGAACTGCGCCAGCGGCGGCTTGCCATAAAAAAGGGCCTTGAGCTGTTATCCCTCCGGAAAGAGGGGATCAATTTTAGAAATTTCGCCGCCGGAGACCTGGTAGAATACATAGGGGATCTGCCTGAAGAGATACGCCGGCGCAGTATGCATATTATTCAAGAACTGAGACGGGTGAACGACGCGGAAGAGGCGCTTAAAAAACCGGATTTCGCGGTTCTTTCCAAGGTGTTTTTCCATTCCCATGAGAGCCTGCGGGACCTGTATGAGGTATCCTGTCCGGAAATTGACTGGCTGGTAAAGAGGGCCCAGGAGACCGAGGGGGTATTAGGTTCCCGGATGACCGGCCAGGGCTTTGGGGGCTGTACCTATACGATCATCGCTATCGACGCGGTAGAGGAATACCGGCGGCGTTTGGAGGATTATGAGCGGATTTTCGGCTTCCGTCCCTTAACCTATGAGGTAAGGCTTGCCGGAGGAGCCCGGATACTATCTCCCTTACAATTGGATAGTGCCGCTGGGAGCGTCCCCGCAGCGGACGGCGGGACGGGCTGCCTTGAGTCAAGCGCGGCGGACGGCGGGACAAGCGGTCTTGAGCCAAGCGCGGCGGATAGCGGGGCAAGCGGTCTTGAACCGGGCGCGGTGAACGGCGGGAAGGGCTGCCTTGAGCCAAGCGCGGCGGATGGCGGGATAAGCGGCCTTGAGCCAAGCGCGGCGGATGGCGGGGCAAGCGGTCTTGAGCCAAGCGCGGCGGATAGCGGGGTGAGTGGCCCTGAACCAAGCGCAGCGGATGGCGGGACAAGCGGTCTTGAGCCGGGCGCGGCGGACAGTGGTGCGGGCGGTTCTGAGCCAAACGCGGCGGACGGCGGGGCAAGCGGTCTTGAGCCGGACGCGGTGAACGGCGGGACGGGCGGCCTTGAGCCAAGCGCGGCGGATGGCGGGATAAGCGGCCTTGAGCCGGGCATGGCGGATGATGGGGTGAGTGGCCCTGAACCAAGCGCGGCGGATGGCGGGACGGACGGCTCTGAACCGGAGGCGGCGGACGGCGGGGCAAGCGGTCTTGAGCCGGGCGCGGCGGATGGCGGGGCAAGCGGCCTTGAGCCAAGCGTGGCGGCTAGCGGGGCAAGCGGTCTTGAACCGGGCGTGGCGGATAGCGGGACGGGCGGCCTTGAGCCAAGCGCGGCTGATGGCGGGGCAAGCGGTCTTGAGCCAAGCGCGGCGGACAGTGGGGTGAGTGGCCTTGAGCCAAGCGCGGCGGACAGTGGGGCAGGCGGTCTTGAACCGGACGCGGCGGATGGCGGGACGGGTTGTCTTGAGCCAAGCGCGGCGGATAGCGGGGCAAGCGGCATTGAGTCTAGCGGGGCTGATGGCGAAGTAAGCGGCCCTGAGCCGGACGCGGCGGAGCGCGGAGAAGGAGATACGGCTGGTGGGAACGTTGCAGGAAGGTAAACGGCTTTTCAATTTGAAGCGTTGGGATTTAGCGCGGAATGAATTATTAGAGGTAAATTCCGATAATCTAACCAGCGCGGAAACAACGGAATTGTCCTATTATTTAGGGTTATGCTATACCAAGCTGGAACAGTATGAGGACGGCTTGTTCCATTTGGAACAGGTGATCGCCGCCGAATCCCATGCCCCCTGGGTGCGGCAATGCCGTATGACCTTGGCCTATATCTATGTGGTGACCAACCGTTATAAACTGGCGGAATTTGAGTTGGGGCAGTTGCTGCGAAACGGCCTTGAATCGGCGCAGATATATACCACCCTGGCCTATGCGGCCTATGGTCAAAAGAACTATCAGGGGGCCGTTGAATTGTACGAGAAGGCCCTGGAATTGGATGGCAATAACGCCACCGCGATAAACGGCCTTGGGTATATCCTGGTGGATACGGATATGGACTTGATGCGGGGGCTGCGGTTTTGCAAGAAGGCGGTGGAATTGAAACCCCAGAATCCGGCGTACCTTGATTCCCTGGGATGGGCGTACTATAAGCTCGGCGACGCCGCCGAAGCCCGTACATGGCTTCACCGGGCAATAGAGCTGGCGCCCCATAGTGAGGATATCCGAAACCATATGCGCGTCCTGGTGGGGGAAACAAAATAGGGGGCATGAGGTGAAACGAGCTATCGCGTTTTTAATAGCAGGGTGGACGGCGTGTATGCCGCTTTGCCTGGGGGCCCAACAGCCCGGCGGAGCTTCCCCCGCGTCCGCGGGGATCGGGGGGACCGACCGGGATGCCCTCTATGCGCGGGATGAGTTCCGGCTAGGGGTTCAAGCCTATAACCGGTATGCCTTTAATGAGGCCATACTCTCCTTTGAACGGGCCCTTGCATACCGGCCTGGGGAAGCGCTGTTACTGGATTGGCTTGGCAGGGCGTATTACCGCTCCGGACTTGAGGATATTGCCCTCAGACAATGGCAGTCCGCCTTGGGAACCGGTGCGCCGGGAAGCCGGGAAACCATGCTCCTTCAAAGCCGTATCGAAACGGTGCGGAACCGGCGGAGCCTTTTTTCTCTGATCGATGAGGATACCCGCTATGTTGAGGCCGGGCATTTTCCAGGCCGCTATGATGCCATCATCGCGTTCCGGCAGCCCAGCGCGGTTTTGCCCTTGGAGGATGGGACCGCCTGGGTGGCGGCCTATGGCAGTAATGAGCTGCTCCAAATCGATGTGAACGGTATTATCCGTCAGCGCCGCCGGGGGCCCATCCAAGGCTTTGACCGGCCCTATGATATAGCCCAGGGTTTGGATGGAAAACTCTTCCTTTCAGAATACCGGGGGGGGCGGATCAGCGTACTGAATAAGGATGGGGAATGGCTTTACTATATCGGCTCCAAGGGGCTGCAAGAAGGCCAGTTGGTGGGGCCGCAAAACCTGGCCGTTGACGATGAGGGATACCTGTATGTGGTGGATTATGGGAACCGGCGGATTTCTAAATTCGATCCCGATGGAACCTATATCCTGTCCTTCGGACTCAAGGGCGGCGGATTTCCTGGTATGTTGTCCCCCACCGGCATTGCGGCCCGGGATGGGCGGGTGTACGTGGCGGACGGGGTTGCCAAACAGATATATACCTTTGACGGAAACGGCCGGTATCTGGGCGTTCTGGTGGCTGAGGGGTTGCTTGGCCCGGAAAGCCTCCGTTTTTTCCCGGACGGAAGGCTCCTTGCGGCGGATACTAACCGCATCATCCTTATCGATGTGAATTCTTCTATTGTAGTGGAACTCGGCAGGGCGGGGAATTCCAAGGTCCGTATTACCGGCGCCGGGGCGGACCGGAACGGCAATATCCTGGCGGCTAATTTCGGTTCCGATGAAGTGTTGGTGATGACCCCCATCGATGAAATCGCCGCGGGGCTTTTTGTGCAGATAGACCGGGTTGTGGCGGACAACTTTCCCCAGGTTGTGGTGGAATTGCAAGTCCAGGATCGGAAACGCCGTCCCCTCGTGGGCCTGGACGCCCGGAATTTCCTGCTGAGTGAAAACGGCGTTACCGTGGGGGGGCAGGATTTTCTCTATGCGGGCTACCGGGCCGCTGACACGGACATCGCCGTCCTGTTGGAACGCTCCGCCGGGTCCATGCAGTTTCAGGATGATCTGGCCGCGGCGGTCCGGGATATCAGCGCCGCGAAGAGCCGGATGGTGTCCCTGGTTTCCGCGGGGGAACAGCCCTTTCGAGAACGGGCCGGAACGCTGGGCGCTCCCGGGGAAGTTCTTTCCCCGTCGGGGTTAGCCGTTGTAGCCCGGGGAAAGGCCGCTTCCTATTCTCCCCGGTGGCGTTTTGATATGGGGCTCCGCCTTGCCGCCACAGACCTCTTAAGCGGGGCCAAAAAACGGGCGGTGGTGTATGTGGGTACCGGAACGCTGGGCGGCCTGGCCTTTGACCGTTACGGCCTTTCGGAGCTTGCGGCCTATCTTACCAATAACGGCATTGTATTCCACGCGGTGATACTGGGGCCGAATCAGGCGGATCAGGATATTCAGCATCTCTGTAATCAGACCGGGGGCAGCGTTATGCCCTTGTACCGCCCTGAAGGGGTCGGCCCGGTTCTGGACCGCTTGGAATTGACCTCATCAGGTTCCTATATGCTCAGTTACCGGTCCCAACTGTCCACGGATTTCGGCAAGGCCTACCTTCCCGTTGAAGCGGAGGTCTATCTGCTGAAACGTTCAGGCCGGGACAGTACGGGGTATTTCCCGCCCATGGAATAGGAACCCGGCGGTGTCTTCTTGGGAATTTGGCGCGGAAACCTTCCAGCGCCGCAGGGAGAAGGTTCAGGAACTTATGAGACGCCAGGGGGTGGATATTTTTGCGGTCTGTCCTTCTGCAAACCTCTACTACCTAAGCGGCTATTCCTATCCGGCGGATGAACGGCTCCTGTTGCTGATCCTGCCCGCTGACTCGCCGCCATTCCTTTTCGTAAACTGTTTGTATCAAACGCCTGCCCTGGCCCTGGAAAGCGCCGTATACTGGACCGATGGGGAAGACCCCCTGGGGCTGCTCAAAAAGGCATTGGCCGTCCGCGATCTTTCCTGCCGGACCATAGCGCTGGAAGGCGCTATGCCCGCCTTATTTACCCTGCCTTTGAGCCGGCTTTTCCCGGAAAGCCGTTTTGTCCTTGGCGATTCCCTGACCATGCCCCTACGGCAATGCAAGGAAGCCCAGGAACTGGACCGTATCCGCTGGGCATGCCGGGCCGCCGATCAAGCCCTGGAGGAACTGATAGCCCAAGGGCGCTATTGGCTGGGCAAAACCGAGGAGGATTTCTCCGAGGCCCTGGGCCGGCGTTTGCGCAAGGCCGGTTTGGATCGCTATGGAAGCGTTGTCGCGGCGGGCGATCATGGGGCCGCGCCCCATCATACGCCGGGCAGCCGGGTCATCCGCGAGGGGCAGGGGCTACTCATTGATTTTTGGGGCGCCTATGGGGGGTACTATACGGATTGTACCCGTACCTTTCATGTGGGGAAGCCTTCAGCGGAATTTGAGCGGGTCCATCGTATTGTTTTGGAAGCCCATCTCGCGGCGGAGGCAGCCGCCCGCCCGGGCTGTACCCTGGGGGATGTGGATGCCGCGGCCCGCCAGCATATTGAACGTTCCGGTTACGGAGCGTACTTTACCCACCGGACCGGTCACGGCCTGGGCTTAGACGCCCATGAGGGTGTTTCCGCCGCTCCAGGGGAAGAGACTCCCATCGAGGCGGGCATGGTTTTTTCTATTGAGCCGGGAATCTATCTTCCCGGCAAATTCGGGGTGCGCATTGAAAACCTGATTGCCCCGCGTCAAGGGGGCGCCGAGGTCTTGCATCAGTATCCCCGGGAACTGATCCTGCTGTAACCCTCGATGCCGCGCCGGGGCTGCGCCAAACTGGTTGGCGAGGCCCCAGGCGCGTCGCTTTTTTATTGACATAGAAACCCGTCTCCCCTTAGAATTTTCTCATCACGGCCTGGCTGTGATGCTATTTTTTGAATTTTTGGAGGTTTCGTATGAAGAAGTTAGCGGTAAAAGACAAGGGGGCCAATTGCATGGCCTGTCTTACCTGCGAGAATGTTTGCGCCGGGGCGTTTTATAAGACCGAAAATACCCAAACGCAAAATTTGTCCTGTGTGCATGTGATCCAGGACAGCGGAAAACTGAAGGTGCAGGTTTGCCTTCAGTGCGGCAAATGCGCCAAGACCTGTGAAGTTGAGGCGATAACCAAAAACGCTAAGGGCGTTTTTACGCTGGACAAGAACAAGTGCGTGGACTGCGGAAAATGCATGGAGGCCTGTCCGGTCCAGGTTATGGTAAAGGCACAGGAGCGGAAGTCGCCCACCAAGTGTATTGCCTGCGGGGTTTGCGCTAAGGCCTGTCCCATGGATGTGCTGTACGTTAAGGAAGAGTGATCGGGCGGTCCGGGGGGGCTTCGGCCCCCCGACGGGGGCGTTGCGGAGGCAGCGCCCCCGGGGAGGCCGGGCCGGCTCCGCGGCTCCGCGGCTTCCCCGCTTCTTGGGGGAAGCCGCATTTTTCCATGCTCCGGCAGGCGATGGCCTCTTCCAGAAGGTCCCGGAGGGCAAGCCGCTCATAGTATTCCCCCGCCTCTTGGGGATTCCCCCGCAAGACCGGATGGGGGGGGCTGAAGAGGATACAACAGTCCTGATAGGGCAGTATGGAGGTCGCATAGGCGCCGATAGATTTGGCAATGCGGATGATGCCTTCCTTATCCATCCCGATAAGGGGCCGTAAAACCGGCAGGCCCGTCCTGCTCTGGGTGCAGGCGATGTTTTCAATGGTTTGACTTGCCACCTGGGAAAGGCTTTCTCCGGTAACCAGGCACTTTATGCCCCGCCGCCGGGCCAGCATTTCCGCCCCTTCCATCATGGCCATCCTGAGCAGTATGGTGGCCCATGCGGGGGGGGCCTGTTCTTTGATCCGTAATTGGATGGGGGCGCTATTAACCGTATAGAGCCGCATCCCCAAGGCATAACGACCGAGAATTTCCGCGAGGGCCAACGCCTTGGCCTGGGCCTCGCTTGCGGTATAGGGATAGGCATGGAAATAAACGCCGTCTAAGGCCATCCCCCGGCAGAGCATCATATACCCCGCCACGGGGGAATCGATGCCCCCGGAGAGGAGGAGCATGCCCCGGCCTGCGGTCCCTACCGGCAGCCCCCGTAGCCCCTTTTGTTCCAGGGCATAAACATAGGCCTTTTCCCTGATTTCCACCGTGATAAGGCCCTGGGGATGCTGGACATCGACCCGCATCTCAGGGAGCGCTTTTTGGACGGCCCCGCCGCCCGCGCATCGGATGCCGTAGGAATCCAGGGGAAAACCTTTATCGGTCCGGCGGGCTTCGAGCTTAAAGGTCCGTACCCCCCGGCAATACAAGTCCCGGGCGGTTTCCACGCAGAGCGCCAGCACCGCTTCCGGCGTTTTTTCCCCCATCCGGGTCTTGGCCCATCCGGCTATGCCCGGGAGCCGGCTGAGGGCGGCTTCTAGTTGGCTGGATGCTTCCGGCCCGCAGCGGACATAAAAACGTCCATTGGTACTTGTAATACGCGCGCCGGTTCCCCGGAGCCGGGCGGCCAGATTATGTTTCAGGACCCGTTCAAACTCCCGCCGGTTTCCCCCCTTGAGGGTAAGTTCCCCCAGTTTTAGTAGATAGGTCTGTTCCGCGTGTTCGCGCTGGTCCGGCATTAAAGAACCCGTAGTATGTTTTTGACAGCCCCGATGAGGGCCTCAATGTCCGCTTCCGTGGTAGTCCATCCCTGGGAGATGCGGACCCCCTCAAGACTTGTTTTCGCGTCAAGCCCCATGGCGGCCAGGACGGGCCGTTCCCGCCGCTTGCTGGAGCAGGCGGAACCGGTAGATACGGCGAAACCCCGCTCGTCCAAGGCGCGTACCAGCGTTTCGCCGGGGATCCCGTCAAAGGCGGCCTGGAGTATATAGGGTGAAAACCGGCGGTCTTCGTCTTGGCGGTCCTTGGGGAGCAGGACGCAGCGTCCGGTTTCCCGTAAAGCCTGGATGAGGGCCTTCCAGCGTTCCGCCGCCGGGGCATAAGCGGCTTGTACCGCTTCCAAGGATGCCCGGCGTTCCAGGCAGGAGGCCAAGGCCGACGCTCCCTGAATATTTTCAGTGCCCGGCCGTATACCCCCCTCCTGGCCGCCGCCGGGCGAGAGGGGTTCCAGGGGTTTACGGAGATAGAGCAGCCCTATGCCGCAGGGCCCGCCCAATTTATGGCCGCTGAAGGATGCGGAATCCAGGTCCCACCCGCGCAGGTCCAAGGGGATTTTTCCCGCCCCTTGGACCAGATCGCTGTGAAAATGAATGGCCGGCCCTTCCCGGTTTCGCAAAACAGCCCCCAGGGTTTTCAGGTCCATCACCGCGCCGGTTTCATTTTGTACCCCGATAATTGCCGCCATCCGGGGATCGCCGCTTTTTTCCAGGGCCCGTTGCAGGGCATCCGGCGATACCTGTCCGCCGGATTCAACCGCCACAGGCGTTACTGGTTTTCCCAGTCTTTCCAAAACCCTCGCGTTTTCCCGGATCGCCGGATGTTCCACCCGGGAGAACAGCAGTCCGCCGCTCCCGCTTGGGCGAAGCAACAGGGAATGGAGGACGATGGCATTTGCTTCGGTAGCGCCGGAAGTAAAATAGAGCTGGTTTTCCGGCGTTCCCAGGACCGCGGCGCAGCGGCGGCGGGCCGTTTCCAGGGCTTGGCGGGCTTGGCGGCCCTCAAGGTGGTTTGCTGAAGGGTTGCCCAAGGGCGGCCCTTCAGCGGGGAAGGCGCCGGGAACCGCTGTGGCGGCCCAGTCAAAATAATACCGGCGGATCATAGCGGGCCGCTGGAGGCCGCCCCTTTTTTCAGCGCCCCCCTATGGGTATAGTGGATCAGCATAAAGAAGCCGCCGCCGAAAAGATAGGCTAAACCGAGCAAGGCCGGGGAGAGCGGCCCATGGTATTGCAGGGAAAGAAATACCAAGCATCCGATCAGGACCTGTAATCCGTATAACAGGCTGTCTAACTGCCAGGCGTTGAGCCCCAGGTTGATCAGTTTATGATGGGTGTGATCCCGGTCGGGGCTGTCGATCCGCCTGCCGTCCCGGAGCCGGCGCCAGACCGCGGAGAAGGTATCGAAGATAGGAATGAGCAGCACCGCCGCTGTTTCGGCCAAGGGGAGGGACCTTCCGTCTGGTTCCTGATTCAGCAGGGGCAGCACGGCGAGGGTAAACCCCAGGAACTGGCTTCCCCCGTCTCCCATGAATATTTTTGCCCGGGGGATGGGCGCGTTAAAGAGCAAAAAACCCAGGATGGATGCCATTAGACAAACGCAGATGACGGCTACCCCATTAGATTTGAAACCCGTAAAGATGGCGGCGTACATCAGCGCGGACAGGGCGGAAACGCCGCCCGCGAGGCCGTCAACCCCGTCGATGAGGTTGATCGCGTTGGTTAATCCGATAATCCAGAATACCGAAAGGGGGTAGCGTATCCAGTGCAGCGTTCCCAGGGGGCCGATGTCAAAAGAAAAGAGCCGGTGGAAGGTATAACCGGGCAGTATCACCAGGAGGGCGGCGATAATCTGAATAGACAGCTTGGCCTTGGGGCTTAGGGGATGGAAATCGTCGGTAACGCCGAAGAGCAGTATGAGCGCCATGGCGATAAGGACTGGTAAAAAACGGAAGCCGAAATAACGCTCCGGGAATATAAAGGTAATAACAAGGCTTGTCAGGATAAACGCGCAGGCAAACCCAAGCCCCCCAAGCCGGGGAACATCGCCGCTGTGAACCTTGCGTTCATCCGGCGTATCGTACCAGGCCCTTATCTGGGAAAATCGAAGAACCATAGCAACTGACGCCGTGGATACTACAAAAGAAGCAATGCCGGCTATAATCATCTCCACCATATTCCGCTCTCCGCCCGCCTATAGGCTGCTCATCCCTAGGGAAGCGCTGATTAAATCCAATCGAGGCTTATTCGGTGCTACTTTAGCGCGATTTTTCGCGGTTTTCCATAGGAAAACGAGAAAAATAGTAGTGAACCGCTGATTAATGCGGGCTTTTGAAGCACGGCCCCCGGATTTCACGGATTACCGCTGATTATAGGTTCTAAACTCCATGAAAATCCGCAGCCTCTTTTGACAGCGCCCCGTTAATCAGCGTTTCCCTTGAAGATAGAGTATAGCATGAAAAATTAGATAAGGTAACCGGGCGGCCCTGCCCTGGCAGGGCCAGCGCGCCATGTATGCGTTATGGACATCGAAAATCTATCCGTGGAAGAGGCGGCGGAGGCCAAAATCAAATTTGCCGCCGCACGGGAAAAGGCAAAGATGATTTCGGATCAGGTCAAATCCGGGGCGGCTCTGGGGAATTTTGTTGACCGGGCCGAGGCCGAATACTGGTTGTCTTTTATGCAACGTGGTGTTAATGATACCCTAAGCGCCGTTAAACGGGTCATGCCCGAAGCCAAACGCTTCTATCTGGCCGGAGATGACATCGCCGCCGGGAAGGTTATCACTGGGGCGCTTGCCGCCGCCTGGAAAGGGTGTATGCGGGACTTGCAAGACGCTTTAGACGGGGCGGACCGGGATTAACCCAGGCCCGGCCTTCCCCCAAAGCCGTTGGGACGTTAAACGCCATATTGGAAGAAACCCAAACTGGTAATTTCCGGGGGGCAATGACCGGACTGGAATTTGCCCCAGGACGCACGAGAAGGCCGCCAGGGGCGGCGCAACCGGCTTAGGACGTGT
>JAITHL010000040.1 GCA_031279975.1 Treponema sp.
GCCAGATGTACGCCGATGCCGCCCGCGGGGAATTGGCGAAGAAGTTTTATCGCTACAAATTGGCGGGATGGGAGTCCTTGTTACAGGCCTCTTGACATAAAACATAGGAGTTTTGCCTCTGGCAAAACTTCTGGGCGGATAGAGTTTGCGTGGAGCGCAAACTCTCAAGCAAAAGTCGCTCTGCGGCTTTTGCAGCCCCCGTTGAGGGGGTAGGGCGCAACGAAGCGCGCCCGTAGGGGTCGTACCCCAGAGAGGTACGCGACTTCCCCCGCTTATTTTCTTAAGTTGTTGACAATGCAACGGTTCCCTACGCAAATACGGGTAAAAAACACTGATTCCGGACTTTAGTCCGCATCCCCGATTGGATTCGGGCCGAAGGTCCGCAATCAGCGTTTCCCTAGGGTTTTATGAGATGGACAAGGCAGGTTGAGAGGGAAGGCACATAGGTAACTAGCGCGACGACAATCAACTGGATAAGCATGAAGGGGAACACATGGCGGCTTATTTCCACAAAGGGCTTTTTAAACCGGTAGGTTGCTAGAAACAGATTCAAACCCACCGGCGGGGTGAGAAATCCCACTTCCAAATTGATAATAAAGATAATGCCTAAATGTACCGGATCGATCCCATAGGCCGCTCCCAAGGGGCCTATCAGGGGCAGGATGATCAGAATGGCGGAGAAGATATCCATGAGGCAGCCCACTACCAGCAGGGACAGGTTGAGGAGCAGGAGAAAGAGGTGCCTTGACTGCACGGCGCTGTATATCCAGCGGGCAAAGTTTTCAGGCGCCTGGGTATCCACGATGTAGTTGTACAGGGCCTGGGAGAGGGCCAGAATAGCGAGCACGCCGCCGATAATGGGGACCGCCTTGCCAAAAACCTTGGGCAGGTCCTTCCATTTGATCTCCCGGCGGATAACCACCTCGGCTATGAAAATATAGACCACCGCGATGGCGCCGATTTCCACCATGGGAATGCCGGAGAAATACCCTGCGAGCAGGAAGAAGGGGAGGCATATTTCAAAGACCGTATCCCGCAGGGCGCTGCCGGCCTTGCGTATATTAAAGGTTTCCACGGGAATATGTATCTTCAAGGAGGTGATAACGCCGAAGAGTATGACCGATATGGTCAGGATGATCCCCGGAATTATGCCGCCGAGGAGCATCGCAAAGATATTGGTATTGGTAGTAACGCCCACCAGGATAATAGGCAGGCTTGGGGGGAAGAGGAGGCCGATGCTTCCCACGGAGGTTAAAAGCCCGATGGAAAATTTTTCCGGATACCTTCCGTGGGCGCTCAGGATAGAAAAGAGTATCCCCCCCAGGGCCAGAATAGTTACCCCCGACGCGCCGGTAAAGGAGGTAAAGAAGGCGCAGATAATGACGGTAGCGATAACCATGCCGCCGGGCAGCCAGCTAAACAGGCTTTTAAAGGTGGCAACTAGCCGTTCCCCCGCCCTGCTCTCCGAAAGGATGAATCCCGCTAGGGTAAAAAGGGGTATGGGGATGATGTTGTCGTTGGTTAAGGCGGAATAGATATCCGTGGCCACCACATCCAAGGGGATGCTGTTGGTCTCAAGGAGGAGCAGCGTTACCCCCCCCATAACCGCAAAGAGGGGGAGCCCCGCCAAGGCCGCGGCCAACAGGAGGATCAGGGCGGGAATTTTTACGGCGAGGGACAGGGCGTAGAGCTTGTCGGAAAAAACTTGGGCCCAAACGGGAAGATCGTATTCCCAAAAAAACTTCGTAATGGCCGGGGCGCTGCAAAGGGTTCCCAAAACTACGGCGAGTACCGGAAAAATCCGTTTCCAGCCCTGGAGCTTCGCGTTCCGGGCAAAACGACAGGCGATAACCAGATACCCGATGGGGATGCAGAGGCCGAAAACCCGGTCGGGGATACCGGCGATGCGGTCCCCGGTGAGGGCTATCTTCACAAAGGCGGGGCCGCACCAGGCAATGATAGTTACGATGAACGCCGCTAGGAGGTTAACGCCCTGGTGAAGCCGCCGCTTGACGCGCTCCGCGGGGAAATACCCTAGTATGGCAATGGAAAGGTGTTCTTCTTTCCGGGTGGTTATCATCCCCGCCAGGAGGCCGCCGAGGAGGAGCAGATGGGCCGTGAGGGCCGGCAGGCCGGGTATGCCGGTGCCGAATATACGGGCGATGCCGGAACTGACCGGAAACAGGGCGAGCAACGCAAAGACGGTAACGCATACCCCGTTTTCCAGGGAATGGAGCAGGGGTTTCCAGCGCGCCCCGCCTCCGCCTCGCGGGGAGGGCATCAGCGCCCTCCCCGGTATCGTTCCAGGATACGCTGAATCCGCAGGTACATATCCTTGTTAAAAACCCCTTTGTCCACCAGGGCGGGAATCCGGGAAGCCATATCGGCATACCATACCTGGGTCTGTTGGGGGGGTATCTCGTTGTACCGCATACCATCCTTTTTCATGGCCTCCACCGCTTCGGCTTCCCGTTTTTGGAAGGAATTTTCGATTTCAACGCCCGCCTTGCGGACTATATCCTGGAGCCGGCCCCGGTACCGCTCAGGGATGCTTTCCCATGCCTTCCGGCTCATCAGGATGCCCCCCATAAAGGGCGCCAGGTTGATGGAACTCATATTATTGGCCATCTTGTGGAACTGGGTAACCTGGGCGGCAATGGGGCTCTGATACACCGCGTCGATACGGCGGGAAATAAAATACTGGGGAACTTCGGTCATCGTTACCCCCACCAGCTGGAATCCCATGCCCTTAAAGGCGTCCATGAATTTTTCATCATCAGGATTGCAGGCCAGTTTTATTTTTCGGAGATCCTCAACGGTATACACCGGGGAACGGGAGAATATCCCGAGCCAGCCCGCTTTGATCAGGACAAGGTTTTTATACCCCTTTTCCTCGATACTGGCGTCCAGGATGGGCCGGGTTTCCTGGATCACCGCGTCAAACTCCTGGTTATTATTGATAAGGAAGGGAATGGAAAGGGCCATAACTTCCGGGGCGACGGAAAAAAGTCCGCTGGAGGTAAATATCCCCGCTTGAATACGGTCCTGGCGTATCCAGTTGAGGTACTGTTTCTCAGACCCCGCGCGGGAATGGTACACCTTGAGTTCCACCTCGCCGTTGGTCGCCTGATGCCAGTCGGCGGCGATCCGGTCCAGGATGACGCCCCAGTCCGAGTTTTGGGGCAGCGATGAGGCCAGTTTGATCTCCAGGGACCGGACAATGCCGGGCGTTGCGAGGAGTATAACAATAAGGAGGCCCGAAGGGCGGAATAATCGGCGAATCAATCGCGGTATTGGTATCATACGGCGGCTCCTTTGCTTGCGGCGGGCGGCATACCCCGCGCCGCCGCGGTTTTATTGGTTTATAGCGTCGCGCCCGCGGCAAAAACGGTTGTTTTGTCGCGGGCCCTCGTATAGCGGTTTTCCCTATTCCGCGTAGGCTTCCCTATCAAGCTCCCCGTCCTCGTTTAGGAAGAAATAATCCCCCCGGCGGGCCAGCAGGACCCGCGCCTTTTCCTGGGCGAGGGTGTTCGCCAGGCGGTTGGCGGGATCGGCGTTTACGTCCACCGCGAGGGCCGCTTCAAGACAGGCCGTGAAGGCCCCATAATCCTGGGCGGGAACAGCCGCCGACTGGGCGTAGGAAACATAGGGACCCGCCAGCGTCCCCCCTGACTTTGCCAGGGCGCGTTTAAAGTGCATTGCCGCCCGCTCCAGATTTCCCCCCAGGCCCGGCGGCAGGGAAGCGTAGGCGATACTATAGAATTCATCCAGGGCGCCCCGGTTAAAATCCGGGTCCAGCGCATAGGCCCGCCCAATATACGCCAAAAGGTCCGGCACCCGCCGTCCGAGTTCCGCGTTAAGGGGGTCCAGCGAAAAGGCGGAAAGATACCCCGCGGCCATCCAGTAGAGGAAGGGCACGTCGTCCTTTTTCGTCTTGGCAAGATAGGGCTCCAGTCCCTCGCGGGATGCCTTGGCAAAACCCTTATACCGCGCTTCCATGCCGTTCAGAAGCATATCCGCCCCGCGGATATACAGCCCTTTGGCCCGTTCTATCCCGTCCTGCCGTTCCTGAAAGCGGCTGGCCGGCAGGGCATCCGCCGGGGCCTGCACAAACGCATTGGCGTACATGACAAACAGGGAACCGGTGGTCAGAATTAAGCCCCGGTGGCCGGGCTGTTCCGCCAGGAGGGATTCATAGAGCTTGATGGCAAAGGGGAGCGCGTCGCCAACCAGTTTCGGGTCCGTATCGCTGGTAAATACGGCGCCGCCTCCGGGCGCGGTGAGGGCGTCCGCCACGGCTCTCATTGCCAAGCGGTTGATAGAACAGCCCGCCAGCGGCAGCGTAAGCGTCCACAGAAAGAACAAGCCCCCCCCGCGCTGTTTTATGCCCATTGCCGTGCCTCCTCCGGTACTACGCGGGAGGGAAGGGCCCTCCCGCCGGTTAGTCTCCTATGACTGAACGAATATCTTTGGTTATTGCCGCTAATTTCCGGCGCGCCGACTCTTGGGCGCGCTCAAGGCTTTCCGTTACTTCAGCGCAGCAGGAGGCGTAGAACTTTATCTTTGGCTCGGTTCCGCTGGGCCGGGCGCTTACAATAGTACCGTCTTCCAGGTAAAATTGCAGCACATCGCTCTTGGGGAAGCCGACCGGCTCAGTATACCCCGGCCTGCCGGGGAATTTCCATACCGATTCCTGTATATCCCGCACCTTTTCCACCGGGATGCCCCCCAGGGTTTGGGGGGGGCGCTTCCGGTACGCGTCCATGATGCCCTTCATAAGGGCGGGGCCTTCGGGTCCCTGAAAGTATTTGGAAATGCCGGTTTCCTGCCAATAGCCGCAGGCCATATAGAGTTCTTCCAGCCGGTCCAAGAGGGATTTCCCCTTACTCCGCCAGTAGAGGGTCATTTCCGCGGTCAGCGCGGCGGCGGAAACCCCGTCCTTATCCCGGACTTCCGGTTCCACCAGGTAGCCGTAGCTCTCTTCGGTACCGAATACGATGGCGGCGTCCAGTTCGCCGGCCTCGCTCTTCCGCCAGAGGTCCGCGATCCACTTAAAACCCGTAAGGCACTCAAAACACGCGGCCCCATAGAGGGCGGCAACCTTTTTCTGCATCCCGGTGGTAACAATGGTATTGATCATCCCCGGCTTGGCCGGCAGCCTGCCCAGCTCGCCCAGGGAAAGGAAGATATAATCCGCCAATAGGACCCCCAGCTGATTGCCGGAGAGCAGGATAAAATCCCGCCCCTCCCCCGCGGGAACCGCTATGCCTAAACGGTCAGCGTCGGGGTCCGTGGCCATAACCACATCGGCGCCGGTCTTTTTTCCCAGCTTGATGGCCATATCCAGCGCCGCCGCCTCTTCAGGATTGGGGAAGGAAACCGTGGGAAAGTCCCCGTTGGGTTCCCGCTGTTCCGGCACGGTGATAACCTGGAGGCCCAGGTCCCCTAGGATTTTTTCCACATGCATTCCCCCGGTACCGTGTAGGGGGGTATACACGATTTTTACCCCCCCCCCCTTGGCTTG
This sequence comes from Treponema sp., assembly GCA_031279975.1. Lineage (GTDB taxonomy): Bacteria > Spirochaetota > Spirochaetia > Treponematales > Breznakiellaceae > JAITHL01. The sequence goes on from JAITHL010000040.1 coordinate 5,525, forward strand.
CATGAGGTCCGGCCTGAAAAGGCGGCTTTTTACCATGGCCTGGTAGGGCTCATCGATCTGGGCGTCAATGTATACCAGCAACCCCCGGCTCAGGGCTTCTTCCCGGGTCAATGCCCGGATAGCCTGTACCGCGTTCACCTCGTCAATAATCCCCGCGTCATGGGGGGGGATCACCTGGGAGCCGTCGTTCCAATATGCCTTGTAGCCGTTATATTGGGGGGGGTTATGGCTTGCGGTTACCACTATCCCCGTGTCGCAGCCCAGGGTTCTAATGGCGAATGAGAGTTCCGGCGTGGGGCGCAGGGAGGAAAACAGATAGGTCTTTATCCCGTTCGCCCCCATGACCAGGGCTGCGGCTTCAGCGAATTCCACAGAATAATGGCGGCTGTCATAGGCAACGGCCGCTTGCAGCTTCCCCTGGGCGGCCTTTTCAGGGAAGGCCCTGATACAATAGGCGGCCAGCCCTTGGGTGGCGCTCTTAACCACCAGGGTATTCATCCGGTTATAGCCCCCGCCGATGAGTCCCCGCAGCCCGCCGGTGCCAAATTCCAGGTTCCGGTAAAACCGGTCTTCCAGTTCCTTCCAATTTCCCGCGGCCAGGAGGTCTTCCACTTCCTTTTTAAAACGGGCTTCCCCTTCTTTTCCAATATAATCCCGCGCCCGGGTTTGTATTGCGCTTTGATCCATAAAAAAACATGCTCCTACTTTTTAGCGGCCTATCAGAGTATACCGCCCTTCCCCCCGGCAGGCAAGGGGGCGTGAGGAGGGGGAAGCGCCGGTTAAACCGGGCTTTTAACCCGCTGTCAACAACAGACGTGTTCCAAAACCCGGTTGGTTTCAGTTGGGGGGATGCCCCCCTCGCTTCAACGCGGGGACTCTGCCCCCACAACGCCCCCGCCGGGGGGCCTCATGCCACTGTCAACAACTTATAGAGAAAACAAGTGGGGGAAGTCTCCCCCTACGGGCGCTGCGTGGCAGCGCCCTACCCCCTCTGCGGGGGTTCTACCCCCGCAACGCCCCCGCCGGGGGGGCCGAAAGGCCCCCCGGTCCCCCCGGCGTATAGGGTTTAGGTTGATAAAAAGATTGATCAGGGGCTGTAAAATATGATAAAAATAAACTATCCTTACTTGGGGAGGTTTTATGACTATTTTTAAAATGCTTGAGCAGAGCGGCGTTCTTGCTTTGCTCGGCATGGGGTTTGTTTTTTCATTCTTAATAATACTGATTATGGTCGTTTCCCTAACCGGCGCCGTGATCCGCGCCTTGGCTCTGGACCGGGACGCCCAAGGGCCGGTTAAACCGGGAGCGGTCCTTGCCGGATCGGCTAAATCCGCGGCCCTTGCCGCGGCGATCACCGCGGCAATTACTGAATACCGGAAAGAAAACCCCTAAGCTGTATCCCCATCGGGGGGGCTGTTTTTACCCTGTCTAAATTAGGGCGCCCTTGCAATCGAGATGCGCGGAACGCTTCGATTTGAGGTCCCCATTATTGAGAGTCTGTTATAATGTGGACGCATTATAGACAGACTTCCTTAAAAAAACCGCATTTTTGCGGCCTAAAGGCTGAGAAAACGCAAGGTCTGTCCATAAAGCAACCGGCTTCATGGACAGACACTAATTAAAGGAGCTATTATGCCAAAAGTAAAACTTACCGATTTAGCGTTGCGGGACGCCCATCAATCCCTATTTGCCACCCGGATGGTTACCAGCGATATGTTGCCGGTTTGCGATAAACTTGACCGGGCCGGCTATTTTGCCCTGGAAGCCTGGGGGGGCGCCACCTTTGATTCCTGCATCCGGTTTTTAAATGAAGACCCCTGGGAACGGCTTAAAAAACTCAAGGCCGCCCTGCCCAACACCAAGATCATGATGCTCCTGCGGGGGCAGAATCTTTTAGGCTACCGGCACTACGCGGATGACGTGGTGGCAAAATTTGTCGCGGTGGCCGCCCAAGACGGGGTGGACATCTTCCGCATCTTTGACGCGGTGAACGATCCCCGGAATTTTCAGGCCGCCACCAACGCGGCGAAGAAAACAGGGAAACATATACAGGCCGCCATCTCCTATGCGGTAACCCCCTTCCATACCATCGAGAAATACGCGGAATTGGCAAAGCAATACGCGGATATTGGCGCCGATTCCCTCTGTATCAAAGATATGTCCGGGCTCCTCAAACCCTATGAGGCGTATAACCTGGTAAAGGCCATCAAGAAGGTAACGGAACTCCCCATTGAAATTCATTCCCACGCCACCACCGGGATGTCCGTGGCAACCCTGGCCAAGGCCGCCGAAGCCGGGGCGGAGATACTGGATACGGTTATTTCCTCCCTAGCCATGGGGACGAGTCACAGCCCCACCGAGACTATGGTAGAGATTTTCAAAAATACCGAATACGATACGGAACTGGATACGGGTTTGTTGCTGGAAATCGCCGCCTATTTCCGGGAGGTCCGCAGGAAGTACAAGCAGTTTGAATCCAGCTTCCTGGGCGCCGATACCCGTATCCTGGTTTCCCAGGTTCCGGGGGGGATGCTTTCCAATCTGGAAAGCCAGCTGAAAGAACAGGGCGCTGCCGGTAAGATCGACGCGGTGCTTAAGGAAATCGCGGTGGTGCAGCAGGACGCGGGGTATCCGCCCCTGGTTACCCCCACCAGCCAGATTGTGGGCACCCAGGCGGTCTTCAATGTGCTCTTTGGCCGGTACAGCCGCTTTTCCGGGGAATTCCAGGACCTCATGGCGGGGAAATACGGCGCTTGCCCGGCCCCCAAAAACGGCGATGTGGTTAAGAAAGCCCTGGAGGCCCTCAAGATGGACCGGGAGATCACCCATCGTCCCGCGGATGATATTCCAGCGGAATACGGCAAACTGGAAGAGGAAGCCAAGAAGATACTGGGAAGCGGAACGGTTTCAGCGGAGGACGTGCTCACCTATGCTATGTTCCCCAAGGTTGCCCCGGATTTCTTCAAAAAACGTTCCCAGGGCCCGGTGTCTTTTAAGGCTGAAAGCGGCGCTCCCCAAGCCCCCGCTCCCGCGGCGGCCCCTTCCAACGCGGCGGCCAAGTATGTGGTCAATGTGGACGGGACCAGCTACAATGTGGTAGTCCAGCCTGCGGGAACCGCCGTAATTACCGCCGCGCCTGCCCCGGCTCCCGCGGCAAGCGTCCCGGCGGCGTCCGCTGGGGGCGTGGTGGTTACCGCGCCCATGGCCGGAACCCTTATCCGGTACGCGGTTCAAGAGGGCGCTCAGATTGCCGCGGGGGACACCCTGCTGATCCTCGAATCCCTGAAGATGGAATTAGACATCAAAGCCGCCGCCGCCGGAAAGGTCCATTTCCTGGTTCCCCTTGGAACCCAGGTGGCGGCGGAACAGCCCCTAGCGGAAATCGGATAGGCCCCTATGCTAAATTATAGAAAAGAACCGGTATTTATTATAAAGGTATGCCTGCTCATTGCCGCGGGCGCTCTGGGAATGGCTTTGGCAAGCTCCCTCGTTAGCCCCCGGGTCCAAGCCCAGGAGGGGCCCGCCGGGGAAAAAGCGAAGATCCCCGGAACCCTCGTGCTTGCCCCCGCGCCGGGCGTCATGGTCCGGCATACGGCGGCTGAAGGGGAAACCGTTAAAGCCGAAACCATTATTGCCTATATCCAGATAAACGGGGTTGAACAGCAGGTAAAGGCCGGTTCCAAGGGGCAGGTCTTTTTGAAGAAAACGGCCGGGGAGTCCTTTGAGGAAAAGGATGTCCTGGCGGAAATCACGATAGAACCCATCTCCATCAGCAGTTTTGCGCGGAACATCCTCAAGACCACCGGGATATTTGCCTTTATTAAGGGGTCCGGGGAAAACGGAACGCCGAAAATACAGACAACCCCATCCGGGGAGGCTATACGGGTGTTCGGCTGGATGGAACTGCTCATGGTGGCGGTGGGCTTCCTCATTGTTTATCTTGGGGCGGTCAAGGGCTTTGAACCCCTGCTCCTCATCCCCATCGGCTTTGGGACTATCTTGGTGAATATTCCCTTTGCGGGCATGGGAGACCCTCCTCACGGCTTCCTCCATATTATCTATGAAAGCGGCGTGGGTAATGAGTTCTTTCCCCTTATCATCTTTATGGGTATTGGGGCCATGACCGATTTCGGCCCCCTGATTGCCAACCCCAAAACCGCCATACTCGGGGCGGCGGCCCAGTTCGGCGTCTTCGGGACCCTCTTCGGCATTTCCTTGGCCAATAACCTTCTGGAGGTTCCCTTTAATCTGAAAGAAGCCTGCTCGGTGGCCATCATCGGCGGGGCCGACGGCCCCACCACGATCTACATATCGGCCAAGCTCGCCCCCCATCTCATGGCTACCGTAGCCGTGGCGGCCTATTCCTATATGGCCCTGGTACCCATGATACAGCCGCCCATCATGAAGGCCCTGACCTCCAAGCGGGAACGGCTTATAAAAATGAAGCAGCTCCGGCATGTATCGCGGGTTGAAAAAATCCTGTTCCCGCTGATCGTGTTTGCCCTGTCCCTATTCCTTATTCCGTCGGCGGCCCCCCTTATCGGCTGCCTCATGTTCGGCAACTTTATCCGGGAATGCGGCGCGGTGGAACGGCTTTCCAAAACCCTTCAGAACGAGCTTATCAACATCGTGTCAATATTCCTCTCCCTGGGGGTCGGCAGCCAGATGACCCCGGACCGCTTTTTGAATCCCAAGTCCCTCATCATCGTGATCATGGGCCTGGCGGCCTTTGCCATCGCCACCGCCAGCGGACTCATCGTGGCCAAGATCATGAACCTCTTCCTGCAAGAGAAGATCAACCCCCTCATCGGTTCCGCTGGGGTTTCCGCGGTGCCCATGGCGGCCCGGGTTTCCAACAAAGTAGGCCTTGAGAACGATCCGGGGAACTTCCTTTTGATGCACGCCATGGGGCCCAATGTCGCCGGCGTGATCGGAACCGCTATAGCCGCGGGCGTCATGATCGCGGTGTACGGCGGTTAAGTATCCAGGAGTCCGGGGGGCTAAGGCGCTATCAAAAACTTAAGGGGGGGCCGGGGGGCGGGCAATCCGGCAACGCCGGATTGCCTCGGAGTTTTGCCAAAGGCAAAACTCCACCCGGCCCTGGAGTTTTGGGCCTTGCCCAAAACTCCCCAGTGGTTCCGCTGCGCGG
>JAITHL010000048.1 GCA_031279975.1 Treponema sp.
GAAGCCTGAAACGGCGGGGAAAGAACTGGCCAAGTTGGCGTTAAGCGCATAGCGGGCCGGGAGCTGCCGGGGAAAAGATTTTTGTGAAAAATTATCTTTGCCCTTGACGAAAAACATAGGATTTTCACGGATGGGAAGGTTTTTGTTACCGGCAATCCGTGCCAATCCGCACAATCCGTGGACTTTATTAAAAAGCCCGATGTGATCAGCGATTCCCTAGGAGCGTTCACTCTACATGAAAGAAACCCACTTTGCCCTTAGTGGGGGCGTACCCCCACTATCAACAACTTAAGGGGGGACCGGGGGGCCTCTCGGCCCCCCGGCGGGGGCGTTACGGGGGCAGAGCCCCCGTTGAGGGGGTAGCCCGTAACCATGTTGCGGGCGTAGGGGGAGACTTCCCCTGCTTATTTTCTTAAGTTGTTGATAGTGTGCGTACCCCCTTATTATTGAAATTTGCTAACGTGAACACACCCTAGGGGAGCGCTGATATATCCAGCATTATCAAGGGGCCCGCGGATTGCGAACCTTCGGCTCGACACGGATTTTTACGAACTAAAGCGCCGCGCATCCGTGCCGAACCAAGGGGCCGCAATCCGCGGGACCTGGTTACCGGTTCTCTGTCCTGGTTACTTTACATACACCGGCCTTTCAGTATAGCCGGTATGGAGCAGATCATGGGCCCTATGGCTGTTCGGTTCCCCCAGAAATTCAGCGTAGAGCTGTTTGATATGGGGGTTTTGGTGGGAACACCGGCGGGGCAGCTGCTGATCGTCATTGTACAAGCCCGCAATCCGCTGGGAACGGATATCGTTAGTACACCCGTAGGGCTGGCCGCCGCCGCCGACGCATCCGCCCCGGCAGGCCATAACCTCCACAAAATGATAGGGGGTTTCGCGCCCCAACTTCCGGGCCGCCCGGATACGGTTCAAAACCTCGGCGATGTTCCCCATCTGATGGGCCACGGCAATGCGCAGGGGCTTGCCGCGGAGCATGATCTCCGCTTCCTTAATCCCGTCAAGCCCCCGGACGGTGGTAAAATTCAGGTCCCCCAACTCTTCATTGGTGATAAGGTAATAGGCGGTCCGCAGGGCCGCTTCCATAACCCCGCCGGTAACGCCGAAAATAGCCCCCGCCCCGGTATAACACCCCATGGGATCATCCGCGTCCTCCTCCTCAATCTCCAGGAGGTTGATCCCCGCCTGCTTGATCATCCGGGCAAGTTCCCGGGTGGTAATGGAAATATCCACATCATACCCATGCCCCGCGGATTGCATGGCGCTGTTCCGCCGGGTCTCCCATTTCTTTGCCGTACAGGGCATAACGGACACGGAATAGACGGCGTCCCCAGGAATACCCGCCTTTTCCGCCCAGTAGGTCTTAATCATGGCGCCCATCATCTGCTGCGGCGATTTGGCGGTGGAAAAATTGGGAATCATATCGGAATAGTATTTTTCCATATAATCAACCCACGCGGGACAGCAGCTGGTAATCAAAGGCATGGGAGCGCCGCCGCCGGCCAGGCGTTTTACCAATTCCGTTCCCTCTTCTATGATGGTTAAGTCGGCGGAAAAATTAGTGTCAAATACGGTCTTAAACCCCAGCCGCCGCAGGGCGGCGTATATTTTCCGGGTAATCAGGGTTCCAGGCCGCAGGCCGAATTCCTCCCCCAGGGCGACCCGGACCGACGGGGCTATCTGCACAACCGGGTACAGGGAGGCGTTCCGCAGGGCCGCCCAGACCTTAACCGTGTCGTCCCGTTCATATATGGCCCCCACGGGGCAGTGGGCCGCGCACTGCCCGCATTTAATACAGGGGCTGTCCCCCAGGGGAACCCCCGCGGCTGAGGCTATCCGGCCCTTGATCCCCCGGCCCAGGAATTCCAGGGCCCATACGTTCTGAATTTCCTGGCAGACCTTAACGCAGCGCCCGCAGCGGATGCATTTTTCCGGGTTCAAAATGATCGCCGGGTTGGAATCGTCCACCCGCAGCCCGTTCAAAATCTTCCGGTACGGGACCTGGCGGATACCGAATTCCGCCGCCAGGGTTTGCAGCTCGCAGTTCATGCTCCGGGAACATTGCAGGCAGTCGTTGGGATGGTTGGACAGGATCAGTTCCAGTATGGTCCGCCGCACCTCAATAAGCTCCGGATCATGGGTAATGACGCTCATTTGCTCGACCGCCCGGGTGCTGCACGCCCGGACCATGCGCGGGGAGTTTTCCATCCGGACTATGCAAATACCGCAGGCCGCCCAAGGGTCAAGGTCCGGGTTATAACAAAGGGTTGGAATCTTTACATTAACCTGTTTCGCCGCGTCTAAAATGGTCGTCCCTTCCTCCACCTGGAGGGGGATGCCATTTATCTTCAAAGTAACCATGTAATACTACTCCATTAAAAAGATAGCCGCTCCAAGGCAAATCCCCGGCGGCGCACGGCCCTTGGGAAGGGCGGTCAAACAAACGCCCTGGAGCGGCGTTTCCCCATAAACCCGCGCCAACATGCGGCACGGGCGCCCTTAGACGTATTCCAAAACCCGGTTGGTTTCGGAACAGCTCTCTTGTAGTATAGCACAAAATCAGAGAATAGCGGAGCCGGTTGCAAAAACCGGTTATTTTTGCGCCGGCCCTTGCGGTTTCCCGTATAAGGCGGCGCTGCTTGCGGACCTTCGGTCCGGTGTCAAGTTAATCAGCGGCTCCCTATGGAAAACAGCGGGCGGGGAACAGAACGCGGCGGGAGGGTCTCTGACGGCCGCTCCTGTTCTGTTATTTGGCGTCTACCAGGTTACTTCATAGACCAGGGGGCGTTCCAACACCAGAAAATCCAGCGCCGGAATATTGAATTGAGCCTTAGCGCCCTGAAAGGTCCCTCCCCGGATCGATTTAATGGGCCGGGGGAAGGTAAGGGTTACTAGCACTTGGGACGCGGCGATTTCATCCGCCAGCATAGCCTGCCGGTACACGGAGCGGATCAGGGCGAGGTATTCCTCCTTGGTCAGCTGTTCGCCCGTGGCAAGCGGCGCCATCAGGGCGCTGAGATAATCCCCCGCCTCCGGGGAAATCAGCGCCATCAGCCGGGGGCCGGACTGCCGGTCCAGGGAAATAACCGCCCGCCCCGCGGGATCGTACTGTATAAAGGGGGTCCCGCTTTGCTTTTCCGGGATTGCCAAAAAGTCCTTGCATTGGGCTATCCGAATGGTTCCGGCAACCGCCGAAGGGCTGGTATTCCGCAGTTCCGCCGATACGCCCCCCGGAGCGGCCCCCAGGGAACGGGCAACGGCGGGCCCGTCAATAAGCGGCCCGCCGGCGGACGCGCCGGACCCGGAAAAGGCGGCCAGGGACTGGATGAGGGCGGCCATTCGCGGCTGCAGGGAAAGTTCCAGGGAAAGTTCCGCGGAACCGCGCTCCCGGAGTACGCCGTCAATACGGCCCGAACAGGAGTAACAGAGCAAGACGCACAAGCCCAGGATTATGCGCTGGAAGGCATACCGTATTTTTTGCATATAAAACCTCTCAATTTCCGGAAGCCGCGCAACCTTCTCCGGATTCTTTTGTCCTATCAATAATACCAACAAAGTGAGTCAAAAGGAAGGCCGGTCCTAAGAAAACGCTGATTAGACCGGCACTATCAAAGGGGTCCGCAGACAGCGGGCCTTCGCTTCCGCCTGAATTTTCACCGGCGGAAGCGCATCCATTCCGTGATAATCCGTGAAATCCGCGGGCCCTGGTTAAAAAATCCGCTTTGATCAACGCTTCTTCGAAGACCGCTCCCGCTCTGTTACCGGTTATCCAGGGAAGCGCTGAATAATGCTGCCGGGAATTCGGGCTAAAATCCGCATTCAGCGCTGCTTTAGCGCGATTTTTCGCCCGGCATTTATGCCGGCGTTTTCCATAGGAAAACGGGAAAAATAATAGGGAACCGCTGATTGCGGGCCGAAGGTCCGAAGCCATTTAATCAGCGGTTCCCTAGGGCAACGCTGGTTAGACTTTAATCAGCGCTTCCCTAACTATACCAAAGGGGATACCAAATGGAAAAAACGCCATGGGCATTTTTAGAAACATTCCAGGGGTCATTTTTTACCGGAACCTGGCCGACCCTGCCCGAATTATTTCGTATTACCGTTTCCCGGTACGGGGAGCGGCCCTGTTTTACGATTTATGAGCCGGACCGTATCAGCCTGAGCTACCAGGAAGCCCTCGGCCGCATACAAGCCGCGGCCGCTTGGCTTTTGGCCAAGGGCATACGCAAGGGGGATGCGGTTGCCCTCAGCGGCAAGAACTCCCCTGAATGGGCGGTCGCCTATCTGGGCATACTCTTTGCCGGCGCCGTGGCGGTTCCCATTGATTACCAGTTGAAAGACCCGGAAATGGACTTGCTGATCAAGACCGCCAAGGCCCGCATACTCTTTGTGGATGAGGAAAAACACGCCCGGTACGCGGCGGGAACCGCCGGCGCCGGGCCTCTGGAGGCGCTGGTTTCCCTCAAGCGGGGGGTAGGGGCCTATATCTATGACCTGGATGAGCCGACGGGCCAGCCGGCGGAACCGGCCCCGCCAACGGAATCGGACCTGGCGGCCATACTCTTTACCTCAGGCACCACCGCCCAACCCAAGGGGGTCATGCTGACCCATCAAAACCTGGTCTCCGATTGTTTCCTGTCCCAGGGCAACCTGGATATCTTCCATACTGATGTTTTTTACGCCCTGCTGCCCATACATCACGCCTATACCATGCTGGCGGTCTTTATCGAGGCCGTCTCCGTGGGGGCCGAACTGGTTTTTGGGAAACGCATGGTTACCACGGCGATACTCAAGGACCTCCGGGAGGCGAAGATCACCATGCTGCTGGGGGTTCCCATGCTCTTTAACAAGGTGCTGGCGGGGATCATGCGGGGAATACGGGCCAAGGGCCCCCTGGCGTACGGCCTAATCGCCGCCCTGATGGGGCTCTCGGGGCTCATTAAAAAGCTCTTTGGGGTCAATCCCGGGAAGCTGCTGTTCCGGTCCATCCTGGCGCGGGCCTCTTTGAGCACCCTGCGTATCTGTATCTGCGGCGGCGGCCCCTTAGCGCCGAGGGTCTTCAGAAAATACAACCAACTGGGCATCGATTTTATCCAGGGCTACGGACTCACCGAGACCTCGCCGATCATCAATCTGAATCCCAAGGAACACTACAAAGAGACCAGCGTGGGAAAGGTAATCCCCCAAACGGATATGAAGATATTGCATCCCGATGAGCGGGGTGTCGGGGAGATCATCGTCAAGGGGCCCATGGTGATGCGGGGGTACTTTGAAATGCCCGATGAAACCGCCGCGGCCTTTACCGCCGACGGGTATCTTAAAACCGGGGACCTGGGGTATCTGGATGATGAGCAATACCTCTATTTAACCGGGCGGGCGAAGAATATGATCGTCAGCGAGGGGGGCAAAAATATCTACCCCGAAGAAATCGAAAATGAATTCCAACTATATGAAGAAATTGAACAGATACTGGCGCGGGGTTTCCTCAGCGACAAAAAAAAGCGGGCCGAAGGGATAGAGGCCCTGGTATACCCGTCAAGGGAAATCTTCCGCGAGGCCCTGGAATCAGGGGATACGGAACAGATACGCGGCCGGATTGGGGAGATCATCCAGGAGGTAAACCGCCGGCTCCTCCCCTATCAGAAGATCGAGCGGTTCTCCATACTCCAAAAACCCATGGAAGAAACAACCACCAAAAAAATCAAACGGGATACGGTTTAGGCGCCGCCGGGCCGGTTTGTTTTCACGGTCAACAATTTAAGGGGGGACCGGGGGGCCGAAAGGCCCCCCGGCGGGGGTGTTGCGGGGGTAGAACCCCCGCGGGGGGTACGCGGCTTCCCCAGTTGTTGCCAGCGGGTTTGTTTTGCCCATGGCACTCGAAAAAATTCACGGTTCATGGTACGATGTATACTAGGGCTTTAGTAAGAAATTAAGGAGGCTTACTTATGGACCGTATTGCGTATGCCGGCATGGGGACTATCATTAGGGGATTATATGTAGGGGCCACGGGAACATCCTGGGCCGCGGTATATGAAAGCCGGGGCAGGCCGCCGCCGGAAGCGATGATCGTGGATATTACTTCAGCGTGGAAAGAGGACTGTTTTGACGACGGGGGAGCCGCGAAGATTCTCCATGAGACGTTTACCGCTTGGGAATTTGAAATGGCCCCCGCCGGGGTAGAGGCGATGACCAAAACCGAAAAAACTAAAAAATACCCCTCCTGCGTGGCCTTAAAACAGGGCGATTCCATCGAGGCCCTATACTGGATTGACCGGAATATCGACGCCGCCCGGAAGCGGCGGGCGGAACAGCAGGGGTCCCTCCTTGAGGAGGAGCTTCCCCCGGCGCCCCGGTCCGCCTTCATCCCCCCGCCGGGCATGGACGCCGCCCGCCGCTCGGGGGTGGTGAAAAACCGCATCGCCCTGGTGGCGGGGGAACTGGACGGCTTGACCGAGGCCATAGTCCAGGGGCTTGCCATTTCCGGCGCCCTGGTCTATGCGGCCGGGGGAGAACCAAAGGGCGCGGAAAAACTCGCCCAGCAGGTGAACCAATGGGAACGGAGGACCGCGGTCATCCCCCTGGAGGCGGACATCCAGGACGAAGGTTCGGTGGAAGGGCTCTTCAAAACCATCAGCGAATACAGCGGCGGCTTCGATCTCTGCGTCTGTAATACCGGCCTATTGGGAAACCGAAGCGCGCTGGCTCAGGAGCTTGATGATTTTGCGGGGATCACCCGGCGGCTCTATACGGGATTCTTCATCCTGGTAAAACACGCCGCCCGGCTCTTCCAGCTACAGCACCGGACCGCCCCGGACTGGAAAACCGATATTATCCACATCAACGCAAAATCAGGCGTTGAAGGGGCCCCCCATGGCGGGGTTTTCGCCGGGGGGAATGCCGGGGTCCTGGGCTTAATCAAGAGCTTTGCCCTGGAACTGGCGGCCTGCAATATCAAGGTAAACGCCGTCTGTCCAGGGGACTGTTTTGACCGGCCCTACTGGTCGGACCCGGAAAAGGGCGTCTTCGCGGAGGCGCTTAAAGCCGGCAAGGTTCCCGGCGCCCGGACCGTGGGGGATGTCCGCGCTTACCATGAAGCCCGGATACCCATGAAGCGGGGCTGTTCCGACGCGGACATACTGCGGGCAATCTATTATCTTGTGGAACAGGAATATGAAACCGGTCAAGCGGTTCCAGTAACCGGCGGCTCTATGACGCCGCGCTGACCCGTAAGCCAATAAGGAAGCATTGATTGCGGGCCTTCGCGCCGGACCCTATCGAGGATGCGGGCTAAAGTCCGCAATCAGTCCTTCTTACCCGTATTTGCGCAACGAAGCGGGCAAATACAGAAGGCCATACTAGACGTGTTCCAAAACCCGGTTGGTTTCGGAATGCGTCCCGCGGTTTCTCAGGCTAAAGCCTGCGGACTAAAGTCCGGTGAAACCGCGTTTTTAAGCGGAAGCTGTTCTGAAACTGAAGTTTCAGAACAGCTCTACTGATTAGCGTCAAGTTAATCAGCGTTGCCCTAAGGAGCGGTATGCGATCCCAAAAAGAATCGTTCCTGGACGTAAAACTCCGGGAAACCATCAAGAGCATGGGGTTTTCCCGCCGGGTGGCCGCGATGGGGGAACTCCTTTCGGAGGATGCGGAAATACAGGCCGTGCAGGAGTACGCCAATTCGGTCTCTATCAAACGGCTGGGGTATAATGATCACGGCCCGGTACACGCGCGGACCGTTGCCCTGAACGGCCTCGTCATGATGGGGCTGCTCAAACAGGCGGCCATAAAAACCACCCTGGAGCTTGAGGAGTGCGGTGATTTTGACGACAGCGTTATCGCGGTGCTGCTGGCGGCCTTCTTGCATGATTTCGGCATGTCCGTGGGCCGGCAGGACCATGAACTGCACAGCGCCTATCTCGCCCGCCCCATCATCGACCGGCTGCTCCTCCGGGTATATCCCCAGGACCTCCCCAAGCGGGTTATCCTCCGGTCCCTCAGTTTAGAGGGCATTTCAGGACACATGGGAACGCGGGCCATACATTCCCTGGAAGCGGGGGTAATCCAGATCGCCGACGGCTGCGATATGACCAAAGGCCGGGCCCGTATTCCCCTGGCCTTAGCCGGAAGCCCCCGTGTGGGAGACATCCATCAGTATTCCGCCAACGCCATCGAAGAAGTCCGCCTCCTGCCGGGCCGGGAAAAACCCATCCATATCGAAGTCTTCATGGCCAGCGAGGTCGGCCTTTTTCAGGTTGAAGAAGTCCTGCTGGGAAAAATATCCGCCAGCGCCGCCAAGAGCCAGGTGGAACTCTTCGCGGTGGTCGGCGGCGGCGCCCCCAAACAATACCTGTAAGGCCGCGGGGGAAGGGGGCTTGTGAAAACACAAATTATTTAATCCGGGATATGCTTAACGGGGTTACGGATTTCCGGGAATTAAATCAGTGGCGTGTCGCGCAAATAGCGAAAGATTTAAATGACAGGCTGGGAAAAACGCTTGACTTTCGCGCGCCCAAGGAAGTATTGTTTGAGTTGCGTTAGGAATTACCGAGTGCCAAACAAAAAGAAAAAAGAATGAAGAGCTGTCAAAACTTAAAATAAAACAGGAAAACTGCGCATAACAGGTCAATTTACACCATGCCCCCTGCGGCAGGCGTTATCCGCTCATAACCATTGCCAAAAAAGAGCGGGTGTGGAACCTGCAAAGAGAGCGCCGGAACGCCGCGGCTTTTCCGTTGGCTATGTCAAATCCTTTGTTTGCCGGGCCCCTCGAACCGTGCTATACTGGCGTATCGCAGCCCAAAAGGAGCCGCCATGAAAGACAACCGCCGCGAACAGGCCATACCGCCCGGCGATTTAGTCCAGGCGCGGACGAAAATCGATGAGGCCAAGACCCTCCTTGCCCCCTATCTTATCGCCTTGACCCCCGAAGAACGGCAGAAAATGCCCAAGATGGGCGAAAAGTCCCTGGAGTTTGTGGAAAAAGCCCACGACTTTGCCCTTCAAAACCCCAACCTTGTCCCGCCCTACCTGGACATGGACGAATTCGGCAAGGATTTCAGCGAAGCCCACGGCCTGTGGACAGTCCACAACGCGGTGCGGCAGTTGGACGAGGGCCTGGCGGACACGGAAATGGCTGTGGGCAGCGCACCGAAAAGCCTATGGCTTTTCGGCTTGGGAGTTTTGCAAAGCAAAACTCCACGGAATTATGGCATAGAGTTTCACCGCAGGTGAAACTCTCAAGCTGTCCGGTGTAACCGGACAGCAGCGCTGGTGTTCTACAAGTCCGTCAAAATGGCGGCGGCCCAGGACGTGCCGGGCGCAAAGGCGGTCTATGAGGAACTGAAAACCCGCTTCCCCCAGCGGGGCAAACGCAAAGAAGCCGGTTCCGAATAGGCCGCGTTGAGCCGGAAGCCCCGGCGGTCCGGTCCGGCGCGGAACGGGTCCGGCTGAAAACCCCGCCCGTTTGGGTTTGAACGGAACCGGTTTTATAGAAAGCGGAACGATTGGGGCTCAAAGCCCCGGTTGTTTAGTTCAGGGTAGAACGGGTTAGGTGAAAAGCCCGCTCCGTTCTATGCTGAATAGAACGGGTTCCAGGGAAAGCAGAACGGGTTTTGCTCAAAGCTCCGGTTGTTTGGGTCTGAGCAGAACAGGTTAGGTAAAAAGCCCTGGTGGTTCTGTTCTGGATAGAACGGGTTTAGCTCCAGGGTGAACCGCTGGGGTTAAAAGCCGCGATGGTTTTGTTCCGGGCAGAATGGGTTTGGGGGAAAGACAGACCGGCGGGGTGAAAAGCCTGGGCGGTTTGAGTTGAAAGCGAACCGGCGCTGTTCTAGGGACGTAAACCGGGAGTATTATTGAGGAGTGAAGGATCATGTTAGAAAGGTTGATAGTCAAAAACTTCCTTTGTTTGAAGGACATTGATATTGAAGTAAAGGATTTTCTGATACTCATCGGGCCGCAGGCGGCAGGAAAAAGCCTTTGCGCAAAACTGCTGTATTTTTTCAGAAGCGTAATGGACAATATTCATATTCACTT
>JAITHL010000049.1 GCA_031279975.1 Treponema sp.
GGGTACTGGCGAAACGCCGCCAGATGTACGCCGATGCCGCCCGCGGGGAATTGGCGAAGAAGTTTTATCGCTACAAATTGGCGGGATGGGAGTCCTTGTTACAGGCCTCTTGACATAAAACATAGGAGTCCTTGTTACAGGCCTCTTGACATAAAACATAGGAGTTTTTGCCTCCGGCAAAACTCCTGGGCGGATAGCGTTTGCGCTCTGCGCAAACGCTCAAGCCAATGCCGCCCTGCGGCTTTGGCAGCCCCCGTTGAGGGGGTAGCGGAGAACCCGGAGGGTTCGGGGTGAGGGGGCTTGCCCCCACTAATCTCTTAAGTTGTTCACCGTGGGCCCACGGTCCGCCTTTGCGGACACGCGGCTTCCCCAAGGAAGGTGTATATGAACGAATTATTTGACCAGGCCCGGCGCTTGCTTATTGCTTGGAAGGGAGGGCGGTATTGCTTTGGCCGGGGGGCGCTGCCGGAAGCGGGGCGCCTTGCGGCCCGGTTTGGGGAAAAAGCCCTGGCGGTGTGCAATTCCGCTGCCATAGCCGGACGGGCCGTTGCGGCGCTGGAAGCGGCGGGAATACGTCTGGCCGGGGGGAGCGTGGTTCCCGGCGCGGGACCTAACACCCCCCGTTCAGATGTGTTTCGGATCGCAACCGCCATCATCCGCCATAGGCCGGACCTCATCATCGCCATAGGGGGCGGTTCCACCATTGACGCCTGTAAGGCGGCAAATTGCCTTGCCGTTCTGGGAACGGATAAGCCCGCGGAGATCGATCCCTGCTTTGGAACGGGCCTGGTAAGCGCGGCATTGGAGGAGTCCGGCGGGAAGCTCTACCCCCTGCTGGCAATACAAACCGCCGCTGGTTCGGGCGCCCACCTGACCAAGTATGCCAATGTGACGGATACGGCGCTGGGGCAGAAGAAGCTCATCGTGGACGACGCCATAGTTCCCCCCTGCGCCCTTTTTGACTATGACTTGAGCGCTTCCGCGCCCCTGCCAATTACCCTTGACGGCATTATGGACAGTATCGCCCATTGCTTTGAGGCGTTCTCTGGCCTTCCAGCGGACGCCCCCCAGGAAAAGCGCGATCTGGCCGCGCTCCTTACCAAAACCGCAGTGGGACTAACGCTCCGCTATGCGCCCCTGCTGGTTAAGGACCCGGCGAACCTGGAAGCCCGGGAAGCCCTTGGTTTAGCCGCCGACCTGGGGGGTTATGCCATCATGACGGGCGGAACCCATGGCCCCCACATGATAAGTTTCTCCCTGGTGGACCTTGCCGGCCACGGTTCAGCCTGCGGCATCATGAATCCCTACTTCGCGGCCTTCTTTGCCCCGGCAATCGAGCCGCAGCTTAGGGTAATGGGGAATATCTTCAAACAATACGGCTACATTTCTGAAAACCTGGAGCGGCTTTCCACTGCCGAACTGGGCCTTGCCGTTGCCAAGGGGATGATCGCCTTCGGCAAGGCCGCCGGAGCGCCAACCGCCTTGCAAGAACTTCCCCGCTGGAACAACGCCTATGTGGATAAGATACTGGAAGCCGCCAAGGACCCCCAGCTTGCTATGAAACTCAAGAATATGCCCATACCCCTCAATGCCGGGATGGTGGACCAGTATCTTCGTCCGGTTATACTCGCCGCGGTTTCCGGGGATTTTTCTTTGCTTTACGGTAAACGGTAAGCGACAAAATGGCCAATGGGAGGCGGCGGCACGATTCCCATTTTCCCTTTACCACTTTACTAAATACCCTTAGGCGTTCAGAACGAAGACACTCGCCATTGTCCGGTCTTTTCTTTTACCACCGTCATGGGTTTTGCCGCCCCCGCGTCCTGTCCGTTTTGACGGATTTGATACATATACACCTTTGATGCGGGGGTATCGCGGTTTGGATCAGCGCGGACATAGTAGTATTCCCGGTTTGCCATTGAAATCATGCGCCACCAAGACTCGCCCTTTGAGGAAAGCGTCCCAGAACTGGAAATCGCGTCTTCCTGTACCGAACAGAGCTGCTTCCAAACATCCGCGTTCTTTTTAACAGAGCCATAATACAGGAACCATTTTGCCGCCATTTCCGGCGTTAGGTTTTGCGGAACCGACGAGGCGTTCTGCGGAATCCCCGTGGTCCAATTCGCCGCCTGTTCAGCCATATACCGCTTAAAAATATCCTCCCCCGCCAGCGCCGGCTTATTGTTTTGAATAAGAATACACGCACTGTTTTGTACCCGGACGGCGCTCACATCCATAAGCACCACATTACCCCACCATTCCCAGGCGTCAACTATCGTCCCCAGCACCTCGTAGTTTCCCTTATAGTTTCCAAGGCCGTTATTCAGCTTGTACAATTGATCCTGAATGCCGTCATGGTATTTTATAATAAACAGATTGAGGCTGTTTTTTTCCCCGTACCAGTAATACCGGTTTCCATCCCGGTCAGTGATAAAGTCGCCAAAATCAATGGCGGGAAACAGCATAGCTTTCCCTTTGTACCTGCTGAAATTTTTGACCACCACATTGGCGGAAACCGGTTCCGCCCACCGGTCATTGTTCTTGTATTGATTGACCAAATTATTCCACGCGTTGTCCCCCGCCTTTGCGATATCGCCCGCGGTGTCGGCCAGGACGGACCAGCTTAACAACACAAACAGTACCCCAAAAACACGTTTTCTATTATCCATGAGGCTCCTCATACTTCATCTCCAAAATTGTGATAAAAAACTTTAGCTAGTCCGCCTTGGTTTGTTAAGGTTTTTTGTCAGCCGGGCCGGGCTTGGAGATGAACCGCGATTTCTCACATCCATGCCCCTCGCGGCTGGGCAGCCTGCTCTGCGCATGGGTTGTTGGAGCGGCATCCGCCGCCCGGTTACCTGAGTTGCCGGGCCAGATGCCTGCCCAGCGCTTCCGCCTCAGTTTTTTCTCCCCGGACGCTTCCTTGCAAAGGCGTTACCCCGGGGGTTTCAAAGGACAGGCCCCGGAGGGTTAAGCGGCGGCCGTCAACTTCCGCGTATGCGCCGATGGCCGAAGCGCAGCCGCCCCCCAGGGCCTCAACCAAGGCCCGTTCCGCCAGGGCGCAGCAGGCGCTGTCCGGGTCTGCCGCGGCGCGTAAAAAGGGAAAGTCATCCTCCGCGCGGATTACCACGCAGAGTATACCCTGGCCTGGGGCGGGCAGCATTTCATCAGCCTCAAAAAAACGGGATATCCGGCGGGCAAGGCCGAGCCGCTTGAGGCCCGCCGCCGCCAGGACCAGCGCGCCGTATTCGCCCCGGTCGAGTTTTTCAAGCCGACTGAGGACGTTGCCCCGGACCGGCGCGGTCTTCCAGCCGGGAAACAGCCGCGCCAGTTGCAGGGCGCGCCGTTTACTGGAGCAGCCGATGGGTTTTTCAGGGGACGGCCCGGTTATGGGCAAAACCAGGACATCGCGGGGGTCTTCCCGTTTTGAAAAGGCTGCTATGGCAAGGCCGTCTGGAAGATGGCAGGGCATATCTTTCAGGCTGTGCACGGCAAGATCAATGCTCCCCTCAAGCAGGGCCCGGTCCAGCTCCCGGGTAAAAAGCCCCTTGCCGCCTATACTGGCAAGGCTCCGGTCCGTCAGAAGGTCCCCGGAAGTTTTCATGGGGCGCGCAAGCAATTCCACATTGCTGCTTTCCTGGATACGGCGGATAAGCAAGTCCGTCTGAGCAAGGGCCAGCGCGCTTTCCCGGGTTCCGGCCCGGTATACCCGCTTATCGGTGAAAGACACTGGTTATTTCCTCCGCCGCAGGTTCACCGGGGCTATGCGGGAACCGCTGATTAATTCGGACTTTTTAACAAAGTCTCCGGATTTCACGGATTGCCACTGATTAGAGCTGTTCCGAAACCAACCGGATTTTGGAACACGTCTATTATATGCCTTTGCAATCCGTGCCGAACCGAAGGTTCGCAACCGAAGGTTCGCAACCGAAGGTTCGCAACCGAAGGTTCGCAACCGAAGGTTCGCAACCGAAGGTTCAAAATTCGTAGACCTTTTTACTAATGCCGCATAACTCAGTGTCGCGTTAGGTCCGCAGCCAACTGGGTTAGTAAACAAGCCTATTGTAAAGCCCCTTGTTTTTGTGTCAAGCCCCAGGGAACAGATAACAAGTACCTGAGAACAGAGCGCCTTCCCCGCGGGTTTCTTCTCTGTTCCCCGTCCTCTGTTCCCGGTATTATATTAAGCGCGGCAAAAAAGTTTTGGAGCAACAGCATTGACCGCCCCGCCCGCTTTGCTGTATGCTTAAAAAGCTGAATAGACCTACCCGTGAGACGTGGGAACGTTACGCCTATGGATAGGGAGGCTCTGGCTCCCGGTAACGGAAGTGAAACCGCCATAGAAAAACCCGCTTAGAAAAAAGCGGGAAAGAAGTTGAAAACATGGGGAGTAAGCCGGGCAGCCGGAACAAGCCCCAAGCCCCGCGCTTTTAGGCGCGGGGCAGCAGAACTTAACCATAGTATGAATGGCTTGCCGAGGCTTTTAAAGGCGCTCAAGGACTTCATCATTTCCGGCCTCATGGGGAGGATGCGGGACGAGCTAGACGCCGAGGCCGCGCTCCGGCGCATTGCCCTCAATAGTACCTACGCCATCGCCTCGGTACTGATACTCGGCGTAGGGGTTTCGTCCATGCGCTCCGGGGGCGTCAAAGCGGGGCTGTTCTACCTGATCACCGGCTTCGCCATTGTTTTGAGCCTCCTCCTCCTGCGAACCGCGTTGCCCTTTCTGGCCGGGGGCTTTCTGGCCACCGCTGTCTTCGGCGTTTTCTGCGGCATATCGGCCTTTACCAAGGACGCGGCTGAGGGGATAGGCATACTCTGGAGTTACGCCTATCCCCTGATGTCCATCTTTACCCTGGGCCTCCCCGCGGGGATCATCCCAGCGGCGCTCCTCTTTATCGCCATAGCCCTGGCGGCCTTTATTCCCGGCGCGGCAAACTATACCTATACCATTCCCGAGGCCCTGCTCATCTGCGGCAGTTATCTCTTTATTCTGGTTCTGGCCGCAGCCTATGAGTATATCCGCTCCCTCAAGGACCGCTGGCTTTCCCGGCAGGACAACTATATGCGTCTGGTCTTTGCCAACAGCCCGGACATCATGCTGCTCTTGGACAAGGACGGCGGCGTGGCCTACTGCGCGGATATATTCCTGCGCCAGGCCCGCATTAGGGATTTTAAGGCCCTGGGGAAACGGCATTACCGGGAGGTCTTTGCCCGCTTTACCCTCCCCGGCGACCTGAAGGAGATTATCGCTTTTTTTCAAAGCGCCCAGAGGGACAAAAAGCCCGCGGTGTTTGAACGCTCCCTGGACATGGCCGGCTCCGGACAGCCAAGGTATTACGAGATACATTATACCCCCATGTATTCCGGGCGCGCCGGGAACGAGGTTTTTCAGGGGGCCTTTATCCTCTTCCATGATATGACCGAAATCCTGGAAGCCAAGGCCCGGACCGAACAGGCCAGCCGGGCCAAATCGAATTTCCTCACCACCATGAGCCATGAAATCCGCACCCCCATGAACGCCATTATCGGTATGACCGCCATAGCCCGCTCCGCCGCTGATACGGACCGGAAAGATTACTGTCTGGAACGGATCGAAGGGGCGTCCACCCATCTGTTAGGGGTCATCAACGATATTTTGGATATGTCCAAGATCGAGGAAAACAAACTGGAGCTTTTCAACGCGGAATTTGACTTGGGCTTGATGCTGCGGCGGGTGATCAATCTCTTTGAATTCCGCCTGGAGGAAAAAAAACAGCGCTTTTCCTTTACCCCGGACCACGGTCTTCCCCAGCGGATTATCACTGACGAACAGCGCCTTGCCCAGGTGATCACCAACCTGATCAGCAACGCCGTTAAATTTACCCCCAGCGGGGGGCATATCGCCCTGTACGCCCTCCGGCTTGAGGGGCTGGCGGCCTCCTCCGGGGAAGAACCGGAGGAGGCCGCCCGCTGTTTCCTGGAGATCACCGTAAGTGATACGGGTATCGGCGTTGATAAACAAAAACAGGGGGCCATTTTTGAGTCCTTTGCGCAGGAGGACTCGAGTATTTCCCGCCGGTTCGGGGGCGCCGGCTTGGGCCTGGCCATATCCAAACGGATTGTGGAACTGATGGGGGGAAGCATCACGATTGCATCGGAAAGCGGCAAGGGGGCGTCCTTTACGGTCCGTATACCGGCGCGGCTTCCCGGCGGGCTTCCCGGCGGACTTTCCGGCGGACTTTCCGGCGGGCTTTCGGACCGGCAAGACAACGGGGGCCGGGCCGCCGGGACGGAAACCGCCGGTTTGGAGGGCCTGGCCGGGAAACGGATACTCCTGGCCGAGGATGTGGGGATCAACCGGGAGATTGTGATCACCCTGCTGGAACCCCTGGGCCTGTCCATACAGGAAGCTGAAAACGGCCAAGAGGCCCTGGACCTGTTTACCGCCGATCCGGAGGGCTTTGATCTGATTTTCATGGACATCCACATGCCCGGCATTGACGGCTGCGAGGCGGCTCGGCTGATCCGGGCATTTGAGGCGGAGCGCCCCGCAAGCCCCGGGATTCCCATAATCGCCATGACCGCCAATGTATTTAAGGAAGATATAGACCGTTGCCTTGCGGCGGGCATGAACGGCCATGTGGGCAAGCCCCTGCGCTTCGCCGAGGTCGTCCGGGCGCTCAAAGAGTTTCTTGGAAGCGCCGGATAAGGGGCGGGGCCTTTGGGCAAGCCGGATTAACTTGACGCGGAATCCGTCCGCAATCAGCGGTTCCCATAAACCTATGGTTCGATGCATTTGCTGATTTCATTACGCAAATGCTGGTAAGAAGCGCTGATTACAGCTCGATTGGATCCGGACCGAAGGTCCGCAATCAACGCTTCCCAAAGGCGGCGATGGGTAATAGAGTTGTCCGGAAATCAACCGGGTTTCCGGACAACTCTAATAACTTCAGCGGGCAGCCAACTCCCGGCAAAACCGCGGGACTTGTTTACCGGCTCGAAGGTCCGCGGCCAGCCGGTTGGTAAACAAGTCTCTTTACTACTGAGGCTGTTCCAAAATGTCAGATTTTGAAACAGCCGCCTTAAAAATTCGCGGTTTTACAGGCTCCAGGCCGAAAAACCGCAAGAGCCCGTGACAAAACAACCGGTTTTGGAACAGGCTCTACTATAAATAAATATAGAAGGAGTGCAGCAATGCCCTGTCAAAAACGGGCGCTCTTAAGCGTCTACGATAAAACCGGCCTTGACGCGCTGGGAACCGCGCTCGCCGAGGCGGGCTGGGAAATTCTGTCCACCGGCGGAACCGCCCGGACGCTCCAGGAAAACCATATCCCCGTAACCGAAGTTTCGCGGCTTACGGGCTTCCCGGAATGTTTGGACGGGCGGGTAAAGACCCTCCATCCCGCGGTCCACGCGGGGCTGCTGGCCCGGCGGGATAACGCGGCCCACCGGGAAACCCTGGAACGGCTCCAGATACCGCCCATAGACCTCCTCTGCGTGAACCTCTATCCCTTTTTTGAAACGGCCCAACAGGGCCTCAGCCTGGAGGAGACAATTGAGTTTATCGATATCGGCGGCCCCGCCATGCTGCGTTCCGCGGCGAAGAATTACGCCGGCGTGATCGTCCTTTCGGACTGGGCGGATTACGGCGAGGTCATTGCGGGCCTTAAAAACGCGGATGACGGAACGCCGGCCCTGAGCCTGGCCGCCCGCAGGCGCTTGGCGGGCAAGGTATTCAGCCTGACCGCCGCCTACGACGCCGCCGTTGCCCAATATCTCCTGGACCTGGAGGACCCGGCGTCCGGCTATCCCGCCTACTGGCCCCTATCGGTCCGCAAGGCCCAATCCCTGCGCTATGGCGAGAACGCCCACCAGTCCGCGGCCCTCTACCTGCATACCCGCAAGCCCGGCGCTTTGGGCGCTATGGAACAACTGGGCGGCAAGGAACTGGGGTATAACAATATCCGGGACCTGGACTTGGCCTGGAAAGCCGTATCCGCCTTCGGCATTCCCGGCATAGCCGAGCCCCTGGGCGCGGGGGAGCTGCGGGCCTTCGGACTGGGAGAAACCGGAGCGCCCTATCCGGCGGCCTGTGTAGCGGTAAAACACCATACCCCCTGCGGAATCGCCGCGGGGGCAACCCTTGCGGCGGCATATACCAAGGCCCATGCCTGCGATCCGGTTTCTATTTTCGGCGGCATCGTTGCCTGCAATGTGCCGGTGGACGCGGCGGCGGCGGAAAAACTTGGGGAAGTCTTTTTGGAAATCCTGATAGCCCCGGACTTTGATCCCCAGGCCCTGGATATTCTGCAAGCCAAAAAGAATTTACGGATCATCCGCGCTTCCCGTCCTCCGGCGGACGGGCGGGAATACGCTTCCGTGGATGGGGGGCTCTTGGTCCAGGAAACGGACCGGAAACTGCTGGAATCCTGGCGGACCGTTACCCGGCGGGCGGTTCCCCCGGAGGATATCCCGGATATGCTGTTCGGCCTGCGGGCGGCGGCCTATGTCAAATCAAACGCAGTTGTGGTAGTAAAGGACCGGGCCGCGGCGGGTATCTGCGGCGGGCAGACCAACCGGATAGGCGCCGCCGAACTGGCCCTCAAACGGAGCGCCCTGATTACCGGCGCGGACGAACCGGCCCGGGTTCTGGCTTCAGACGCTTTTTTCCCCTTCCCGGATGTGGTGAAAGCGGCGGCGGCGGCGGGCATACGGACCATCATCCAGCCTGGCGGCTCACAACAGGACGATCAGTCCATCGCGGCCTGCGACAGCCTGGGCATTGCCATGGTCTTTACCGGAACCCGGCATTTTAAACACTAGGCAATACTGATTAATACAAAGGCATCAAAAGGGTTAGCGGATTGCGAACCCTTGGTTCGGCCCGGATTTTTACGGCCATAATCCGTGTCGAACCGAAGGTTCGCAATCCGCGCTTCCCGCGGGGCCGCGAAAACGCGGTTTTTAAGGAATTCTGCCTCTAATGCGTCCGCATTAGAGACAGACACTGATTATGCGCCGGACAGCTTGCCGTTGTATGCGTCCGCCAGGGCGTTTCCGTTCTTAAAAAGAATGCGCGGCCCAATGAACGGCCCAACGATGATGAGCGATCCCGGCAGCATCCATAAGAGCAGCGTTGATCCGCCTTCTTTACTCGGCGCTGGCGGCGCTGGCGGCGGGATCAACGCCGGCGGCAGGATCGGCTGGAGGGGCTGCTGGCCTCACGCCGTCCGCGTCTTTGGCAATGACGCGGGTTTTTGGAATAAGGAAACTCAGTATGTGTTGGTTGAGTCCTTCATACGCGAGTATCACCTCGAAACCAGCTTCCGCGGCCCGGGCAGCCGCCGCGGCATAAGACCCCCCCTCGAATATCCGTACGTTGTCCGCAAGCACCTCATCGGCGCTGTGGGGCGTAACAATTCCCAGGTAACTGGTGGTTGTACAACCCGCCAAGCCAAAACTGATTACCGCGGCAAGGGCGGCAATCCCGGCGAGTGAGGTCAAGCGGCCCAATGCCGCCGGACTCTTGCTGTAGTTCCGTTTCATGATGGAACTCCTTTAGATGAAGGGGCTTTCAGCCCCGGATGACCCGCCCGCGGGGGCGGGTATTTAGCCGGTTTGCCCCCAGGGGGCCCTCCGGCGGTGTTACAAACAATGAGCCCAGGGGCGTCCGCCGGCGGGCCGTTACCCGCGCTGCCATCCCGGTTCGCGGAAAAGCGCATGGGTAAACCCGCGTCCGGGTTCAGCGGCCAGGGCAAACCTTTAGACTTGGCCGGAAACCCCGCTGGTTTCCGGACGACTTTTTTGTACGGATAAGCCAAAACTCCGCGCCGGTGAACCGGAAGCCGGTATAGCCTCGCCGTTATGGGTAGAGCCCCGCCGGATATACAGATAGCTGAGGCATCTACAGGCCGGGCCGGATATGCGTATAAAAACCTCCGCCCTGAAAGAAGGGCAGCAATCGAGAAAAAAGATAAAATAGCGGGAAGTCAGGGTATCAGTTACTTGACAAAGAGAGAATCCTTCATATAGTAGCGGCGTAGCGGCGTAGCGGCGTAGCGGCGTAGCGGCGTATTAGGCAAGGCCCGCCCTGACCAGAAGATTAGCGGTAATATCAAAAAATTATCGTACTGATTCATAAAAAAACCATTTTTAACCATTAGACAGGACTATAACGCTCATAGATTTTTTTGTCAAGAGATCGAATTGCCTAAAAACTTTTCTAGCCGAAAATGGGTTAATGCCTAATAACCAAAACCTAGCCGAAATCAAACCGCCTCCGCTTCCATGGCGGGCGCGCGGCAACCGTCTTCAGTGTAAACTTTCCTGTGGTGGAGCCGCAAGAGCGCCGCGACCGCGCGGTTCAAGCCCTCATTCAACCGCA
>JAITHL010000070.1 GCA_031279975.1 Treponema sp.
GCTCCCTAATCCCGTCAGACTAAGGATACCACTTCTCTCATAAAGCATAAATTCTCCCAAACTATCCGGCGAAGCCGGATAGCGCCGTAACGCCCCCCGGTCCCCCCTTAAGTTGTTGATAGTGGATTTGTTCCTCCGCATACGCAAAAGATTTCAAGGAGAAATCTTCAATACCCCGCCCCTTGGGGCGGGGATTTTTTTTCAAAAAACGCAAAACCGTGCGTGATTACTCATGCGGAGCCCTGCGCGGGGCTGGTACAGTGGAGGCGCGGTTCCGCTTCGGGCGGGATTACCCGCTCTACTGGCTGGGCGGAAACACGGGGTATTTGAGGTTTATGGTAACGAAGAGTATGGAGACCGGCGCAGGCAGGACCGGATCGGGTTTGTCCGGGATTACCGTTCCGGCGGCTTATCAGCGCAGAGGGAAACCGGCAGCCGGTTATGGGCGGCATCTAAATTTTGTCAAGCCCTCTGTGGATCATATTTCACTTTTCCAGCCAAATTCCGTAGTAATTCTTTCAATAGGTATTCCCGCCACGGCTGCGCCCATGACTCCGGCGATTAGGAACATTCCCACTGGGGCAAAAGACACTCCAGTTGGAGTAAAAGACACTCCTGCCGAGGCAAATGACATTCCCGCCGGAATAAAAGACATTCCCGCTGAGGCAAAAGACATTCCCCGGGCTGTTTGTAATCAGCGGCTGAATGCGCGTGGTATCCGCATAAGCGGTGAAGATAATTTTTTTGAGAAGGAGCATAAGTATGAACCATCGTACTATTGCGAAAACGGGAATGGCGGCATTGGCGCTGTCATTCATCATGACGCTGGCCCTGGCCGGCTGCCCCGGCCCTACAGACCCTGATCCCGATCCCGGCCCTGGACCCGGACCTGGACCCGGCGGCGACCCGGAACTTACCGGGAGCGTGTCCATTACCGGCTTTGCCCAAGTCGGCGGAACGCTTACGGCGGACACCGGCAATCTTGACGGGAGCGGAACCATCACCTATGTGTGGAAACAGGGCGATTCCGCCGGCGCGGTGAGCGCCGTTATTTCCGGAGCGGCCGCGGCCACGTACCAGCCGGTGACAGGCGACAAGGACAAGTACCTTACCGTTACGGTAAGCCGGGCGGGCTATACGGGCAGCAAAACCAGCGCCGCGACCGCCAAGGTTGCCGCTCAAGACGCGGCGGCTCCCACCGTGAGCGGGGTAACGGTAAGCCCGGCAACGGCAGAGGTGGCCAAAGGCGGAACTCAGACCTTCACTGCTGAGGTGAGCGGAACCGGGCTTGACGAGGCCGATGGGTCGTACAAGACCGTTGTCTGGTCAATCACGACGGAGGGCGTCAATGCGGGAACCTCGATCAGCCAGTCGGGAGTGCTTGCCGTGGCGGCTGCGGAGACGAAAACCAGCCTTACCATCAAGGCGGCTTCCTCGCTGGACCCCGGCACGAGCGGCACGGCAACGGTTACGGTGCGAGCCGGCGGCGAGCAGCCTGATCCGGACAAAGCCGCCAAGCCCGCGGCGAATCCCGCGGCGGGCGCGGTTGACAGCGGAACGGCCATTACCCTTACCACCGCTACCCCCGGGGCGGAGATTTACTACACCGTCAACGGAGACGCGCCCACCGCTGCCAGTACCAAGTATGGAGATTCCAGCAAGCCAACCATAACCGCCGCTGCCACCATCAAGGCCATTGCGGTTAAGGATGGCATGACCAACAGCGATGTGCTTGAAGCGGCATACACGGTGAACGTTGATCCCAATAAACCCGCCAAACCTGTGGCGAGTCCCGCTGCTGGAGCAGTTGACGTAGGAACGGTCATTACCCTTACCACCGCTGCCCCCGGGGCGGAGATTTTCTACACCATAGACGGCAAAGACCCCAGCGGCTATGGCACCAAGTATGAAGAGTCAAATAAGCCAAAAATAACCGCCAATACCACCATCAAGGCCATTGCGTTTAAGACGGGCATGAGCAAATACAGCGATGTGCTTGAAGCGGCATACACGGTCAACGCTCCTGATCCTAACGCCAGTGTCGCCCTCGATGATCTTGAGGATTATATTGCATGGCTTACAGAGAACGACCCGTACGCCCCTGATACATGGCATACCGTAAAGCTGACGGGGGCAGATTTCAGCGCGGGCGCTGCAACCGGGCTGATGATTGACCTGGCGGTAAAGAAGAAGAACACGCACATAATTCTTGACCTCTCCGAGTGCAGCTTCCCGGAAAATACGGTAAAGGGCGTTCAGATGAATGACAACGACGATATAAACTATATCGGGAACAACAGCAATGTTTGCGGCATCATACTGCCAGACACCGTTACCAAAATCGGGGACTACGCTTTTTTTGGCATGGGCTACATTCAGGTCTTAAACATTCCAGACGGCGTTACCAGTATAGGGGCTCACGCTTTTAACAGCACAGCTATACCAGAAGCGGATATTCCCGATGGCGTTACCAGCATAGGGAATAACGCTTTTGTCAATTCGGGGGTCCAGAGGGTAACTATTCCCGGCAGCGTTGCCAGCATAGGGAATTACGCTTTTAGCTCATGCGGCCAACTGAAAGAACTAACCATTAAAAATTCCCCCGGCGTTACCACCACCATAGGGAATAACGCCTTTAAAGACTGCCGCAGCCTTACGAGCGTAACCATTCCCAGCAGTATTAGCCAGATCGGGGATAGTGCTTTTAGAGGATGCTCCACCCTTACCACGGTAATCTTTGAAGCCAACATAACTCAGAGCAATTTTTCTACCACCGAACCCTTCGATGGGGATAATGATGCGAGTTTACGGAGGAAGTATTTTGCCGTAGGTGATGTACCCAAAGGCCCGGGGACGTATAAGCGGACTGGTTCCGGCACACAATCAGACCGCTATATCTGGACAAGACAGTAACCCTAACCTAAGTTTTGCCCTTGGCAAAACTTAGGCGGCAAGCCCCCGCGCGCGGGGGCGTTATTTTAACCGTAGGAGCAAATTCATGTACAACCCCGTCCCCGGCCAGCAGTACCGCAAACAGGACTTTGGCATACAAAACCTCATGCGGACCCTCTCCATTGTCGAAGGCCGCTATTTTGCCTTCTTCACCCTGCACAACAAAGGGGGCCTCAAAAACGAGCCGCTGCCGGAGGGCTTTGTGTGGACGCCCCGCTATGATCATGAACTGGTCCCGGATAATCAAACCGTCCCCTCCGCAACGTGGATTTTCTACCGCGCGTCAAAAGGCCCCTTTACCTTTCACGGCGTATCAAAAACCATAGTCCGTCATGGGCCAACGCAAAACAAATTTCTGTTTTGAATACGCGGGCGGAATTCGCCGGGAATATTCAAGACGAACCGCGGAAAACGCGGAATTCACCTGGAAAAAGATTTTAATTCCGTGTCTCTTCCATGTTTTTCTTACCGGTTAAGCCCGGCGGAGGCTTCCAGGTTTCCGTTGTTTTTTATGAAATGGGGTGTACCCAAGGCATGGCTATTGGGGTGTACTGGAAATATGAACATCGTCATAGGGTTCAATTCCGAAGCCTTCAAACACGGCGCGGGGGAGGCTGACATCAGGAGAGCTTTTGACACGGCTGTATACGAAGGTCTGTTGGACGAAGCCGGTGATCGCGGCATTGCCATTGACGAATTTCCGGCGGATTATCAGCAGCATGGCCCGGACAGCCGCCGCCGCCCAAAGGATACATTTACCCCAGAGCAAGCGCAATGCGAAGCGCGGCGTTTACCCTCTCCATTTTGGCAGGGGAAAGGGAACCGGCATAACCGGTCAATTTGGACTTGGGCAGACTGACCAGCGCGTCGCAATAGATGGCGCTGTCGTGCTTCAACCCTTCGTCCACGCCAACTTCAATCTGGGTGGGATAACCGCTGCTTTTGGAATATACCGGAGCGCACACAACCGTAGAGAAGATGGAATCAACAAGTATTTGACGGCTTACAACCAGATACACCCGGTAATCTCTGGGGGCGTTTGTGGAACCCCGGTATACGCGGTAAAGGTCACCGCGCTTCATAGGACTGCCTGGTCAAGCAGCACATCCGCCATCTCGCCGTTGAGATACGCGGCATTGCGCTTGATGCTTTCCAGTTCCTCAGCCTCGGTCATCGCGGGCTTTACCACAGCGGCGGAGACCGGAGAAACAGCCATATCACGCGGGGCGATATGGAGCAAGTCAAGCCGTTCCATATCCCGCAGGAGCGTTACAACGCCATCGTCTTTTACATCAATATTAAGGATCATATAAAGAAGTGTAGCATAAACCGGACGGCGCGGACAGCCCCGCCATTACCAGCGAAATGGAAGAAAGCGAATAAGCGGACAGCCGCCGCCCTTGGGGAATTTGTAAGCGGCCAAAACAGGGAAGACACCCCAAGCGCTCAACCGTCCAGTACCGCTTACTATTTACTATCTACTAAAATTACTAAAAACCGCGCCATTCCGGTTAAGCCCCCGGAGGGTCAGGGCCGCGCCGTAACCGAGGAACACCGATATAAGCCGGTCCACCACATTCACCGGCACCCGGGCCAGCGCCTCGGTCAGTGCCAGGGGCAGGTTGGCGCGGACCAGGGCCAGCCTGAGCAGCCCCAGCCCCCCGCCGGGCATCTGGGCGGGGTCCCCCGCGTCCAGGGCCGCAATCAAGGCGCTGGTACACCCGCCGAGGATGCTTATCAGGAAACAGAGCGCCATGGACAGCGCCAAAAGCACGATGCACCGCTCCAGGGCCAGACTGAAACGCGCCCCGCCCTTCCCATAAACGCCGCCGGGCCGGGCAAGGGAAAATTCAGCGGGAAACAGCCGCTTGAACAGCCCGGTCAAAAGCGCCGAGGCCATGTTGCACAGGGTAAACAGGTACATCGCCGGCCCCGCGTAATCAATCGTGTGGATCAGCAGATTGCTCGCCGCGCCCGCAGCCAGCCCAGGCCGCCGTACCAGGTCATGCCAATCGTAAAGGCTGTATCCAGGAAGAGGGGCAGCCCAAATACCTTCTGAACCAGAAAGGTAAGCGCCATGTTCAACGCCGCGCATACCAGCGCCGCCGCCGCCAAAAACAGGGTGTTCCGCATAGCCCAGTAAAGCCTTGAATTGCCATTTTGTCCACCGCGCTCTACAATAGGCCATGCCGAATGAAGCCCTGCTCCAGGAAATCGCCCTCTATGTCCGCCTGCTCTGGGTGTTCGTCATCCTGGTTTGCGCGTTCACCGGCTTCCTGATGTTCCTCTATAAAGCCATACAGCGGGCGCGGGAGCGGGAAGCGGAGAACGCGGAATTCTCCCTGCTCATGCTGCGGGGCCAGGAAGAGGAACGCCGGCGGATTGCCAGCGAACTCCACGACCTGGTGCTGCCCGAATTGCGGCGCGTACCGGGGGACGCGGCGGACCCGGCGGGCGGGGCCTCCCAGCGGCGGCGCATTGCCGCGCTGATCCGGAATATGTGCGAGCGCCTCATGCCGCCGGATTTTGAGCGCCTGTCCCTGCCCGACGCCCTGGGTTCCCTGGCCTCGGCCTTTAGTGAGCGCGCCGGGATTGAATGCCGCCTCCACTGCGATGAGGGCGTGTCCTTCGGCGCGCTGCGGGCGGAGGAACGCTCCCATCTGTACGCGCTGGTTCAGGAGGCGCTTACCAACATCGAGAAACACGCCGGGGCATCGCTGGCCATCGTGGTGCTCCGTGAACGCCCGGGCCCGGCGCTGCTGCTCTGCGTCTCCGATGACGGGCGCGGTTTTCCCGATGGCAAACCGCCGGAAGCCGGGGGCGGTCTGGGTATGCGGACCATGCGCCGCCGGGCTGCCGCGCTGAACGGGGCCCTGGACTTTGTAAGCGATTCCGGCCACGGCCTGATGCTGCGGCTCGCGGTTCCCCTTTAAGAAATGAGGAGGGGGGAAGTCTCCCCCTACGGGCGCTGCGCGGCAGCGCCCTACCCCCGCAACGCCCCCGCCGGGGGGCCGAAAGGCCCCCCGGTCCCCCCTTAAGTTGTTGACGCGCCCCCCCTATAAGGGCGTAGATTTATAGCATTTTGAATACACAGCGGGAATTCACGCGGAAAACCCCTTCTCATCCGTGTCGAACTAGAGGTTCGCAATCAGCGTACCCTCTTGATACCG
>JAITHL010000229.1 GCA_031279975.1 Treponema sp.
TCGAACATGCTTCTGTATTCTGATAATACCGATGGTTTTGCCATTTATCCGGTATTTGTGTACTACAGCAAAAGCTCAGGCCAGGTAACGACACTGAAACCCACCAGCCAGTTTGAGACAGTCAGCGTATCTCCCCGCCCCGCTGCTGGCAGTGAAATTCAGGCGTATACGTTTCCCGCCGACCAGGGGGCAACCTGGGACAGCATAAAGGCAACGCTCAGTTCGCCGGTTGCGTATGTTACCGTCACCAACAGTGTGACAAACCAGAGCGCGCGGGTTACGCTTTCCGGCTCAAACCGGCTGAAAAGCCAGAATGGTTACGATTCAATTGGTTCCGGCGAAATGTTGACCTACGAAATTCAAAGTACCAATACCGGAACTCAAAAGGCTATTATGCTTGTCTATTATAACGGCGCCTTGCAGGTTCCCATTTTGAAGGACGGGCAGTCCCCTGTGCTTAAAAACGGGTATGACTATACTATTACTATTTCTGGCAGCGGCCAGCAGGTTTCTGGTTATACGGCAACTATTGTGGAAAGCGCTAATGCCCGCGACCTGACCAGTGATATAGCTTCGCTTTAAAAAATTAGGCTGGCACTCCCCTTTTGGGGGATGCCGGTTTTGTCAAAATAAAAACCCGGGGCGTTTTATAAAAAAGCACCGTGTCCCTATTATCTTTTTTGTCGTGGGCGGCCCCGGGCAAAACCGGCGTATACAAACTGGAGGGCATAGGCGCGGAGAGTAAAGCTATACAGAATTATACGGTAATTTTACGGCAATAAACAGCCCGGATTTTACCGGGGTGAACGGAAAAATTTACCAGTTTGCTTTTAACGGTTCACCGGTAAGCAGTACCGGTGAACAAAACATTGTTTTTTACTAGGGAGTATCAAATGAAGAACCTAAAAAAACTATTTGTGTTGACCGCGCTGATCACCGCGGCTTGTTTGCTTGCGGCTTGTCCCGCTGAATCAGGCGCCGGTGAAGACAACGCCGGCAACAACAACAATAATAATAATAACAACAACAACAACAACAACAACCCTGCGCCGAAAACAGGCAAGATAACTTTTTTTAACGAATCCAGCTATTCGGTGGTGGTCCACCAGGACGCGTTCAGCGGGCCGGTTTTAACGGAACTGAGATCGGGGGAGTCGAAGAAGGTTGATGCCCGCGCCAGCGATAATTACGGCGTTGGCTCCACCTTTTCCATTGAATACCTGTACGGGATAACCAGCGCCTTTGACGCCGAAGCGGGGGAGGTAACCGCCAGCGGCATAGACCCTAACGTACAGATCAATTTTGTGGTGGAGGAAAACAAAGATTACACTAAACAGATACCCCAGCCGGCCAGCCTTGAGTTCAGAAACGCCTTTTTGCGCATACTGAACGCCGCCAGCCTGCCCTTTGAACTGCGGTATCTGGGAACGGTGTTCAAACAGGCGGGGAACGGCAGCCTGTCCGTGGCCTCGGGCAAAACCGGCGTATACAGACTGGAGGGCATAGGCGCGGAGGGCAAGGCTATACAGAATTACACGGTAAACGGTAATTTTACGGCGGTAAGCATCCCTGATTTTACCGCGGTGAACGGAAAAATTTACCAGTTTACCTTTAACGGCTCACAGGTAAGCAAAACCAGTGAACAAAACATTGTTTTTAACTAAGGAGTGTTATATGAAGAACGCGAAAAAACTATTTGTTTTGACCGCGATGCTCGCCGCGGCGCTGGCTCTGGCCGGATGCGATCAGCCTACAGAATGGGATGAAGGCGGGAACAATAACAACAACAACAACAATAGTATCGATAAATTTGTCGGTACATGGACGGCAGACATCGACGGGCATCCATTAGAACTGGAAATCACCAGCACCCACTATAACATTACCCTGGAAGGAGAATCCAAGCCGGGAAACTGCTACCCTCTCAGCGCTAATGAGGTGAGTTTAACTGGTTTTGGAAGGGGGGTGCTTTTATCCAGCAATTCTTTGAGCGTAACCGTAAACGACCCTTCAATGGGTGATTACAATGGAAGGTCAATTACCCTTACCAAAAGCGGTTCGCCCGGCCCCGGCAATACCAACGCAAAACTGACTGTCAAGAACGAATCCGTTGTGGAACTTACCGAAGTTAAGTGGAGCGGCGTTTCTTTTGGCACAATAGTGAAAGGCGGCAACAGCGTTACCAAGGATGTCAGCGCGGGGACGGGGTATTTGACCTTCAAGGCCAACGGCATAAGCCTCCGCAGGAACGAAGTTGTTACCGTTGCGGAAGGCGAGACCATCACCATCACCATACTCGACAACACCGTTGTCGCCGATGCAAGCGATACCAGCAAGACCGGACCCCTCAGTACGATGGGCGTTCCAGATACCACCTTAAAAATAAAAAATGACTCCTTTGTGGACCTTGCCGAAGTTACCTGGAACGGCGTTTCTTTTGGCACAATAGCGAAAGGCGGCAACAGTGAAACCAAGAAGGTCGACGCGGGGACGGGGTATTTGAACTTTAAGGCCAACGGCATAAGCCTCCGCACACAGAATACTATTACTGTTGATGCAAAAAAGGAAACCAGCTTCACCATAGAAGACCGTACCAATGTCGTCGATGCAAACGATACCAGCAAGACCGGACCACTCAGTACGATGGGCGTTCCGGCTACTACCTTGAAGATAAAAAACGAATCCTCCTTGGAACTTACCCATGTTGTCTGGGAGGGCGTTTCTTTTGCCAGCAGCGCTTCTGAAAACTCGATAAAGGCAGGCGCCAACGTAACCGGGGAGGTCAGCCATGGGAATGGGTATATATACTTTAGGCGTAAATCCAACCCCCTGATAGCCCGCACCAGCGATAGGGTTACTGTCCAGCAAGGGGAGGGTAAGGAATTCATCTTTACCAACGAAACGGACGTTGTGGAGATAAACAACGAAGACAACGCCGGTACGCTGGGCGGCCTGCAAAGCACCGTGGTATTTTTTGACGACGCCGAAGGGGATATGCAGCAGTACCACGCAAAGCAGACCTTTGTTGGCTACTACAATATGAATACCCCATTGGATAATGGTTACTCCGCTTCTTACGGTTATAACAACATTTCCGCGGTCAAAGACGGGCAAAAATCCATTGCCGTTGGAGGGACTAATACCGCTAAACTGCATCTGCGAGTCGATTTGGCAGGGCCCGCCAAACTTGCCTTCTGGGTTGCGAATAAAAGATCGACTTCGAGTTATGCTCCCGACGATACCAAGTTCTCCATCAATGGCGTTGTTCAGGAAACCTGGACAACCAGCATGGACTGGTCGTACAAAACTTTTAACCTTACGGCGGGTCAAAACGATATTGTCTGGGAAAAGACGGATGGCTATTACTCCTACGACGGCTACTACCTTTCCCTCGACGATGTTTTGATTTACTACACGGACTAGGAATGGCGGCGCTGTTTACCAGTTCCCCGGCTGTCATGGCCGGGGAACTTTTACCGCTGCGGGCCGCCGGCAAGCAGCGCCGGCGGACAAAGCATTGTGTTTAACTAGCGTCTGTCCGTAAAGCCGTCCGCTTTATGGACAGACGCTATGTAATAAAAAAAATTAAAAAGATAATCGTACCCAGGCTATAGTCCCGTAAGGGATGATATATTAAAGGTTTTAAGCGGATAGGGAAACAACCGCTTAAAAAGGATTTTTTATGAATTTAAAGAGACTGGCGGTTCTGCTTGCGGTGTTTGTCTCCGCGGGCGTGGCTGCTTATGCGCAAAGCGTCAAACCCCGCGCGGGAGAGTATGTGTATGAGTCAAGCTCAGACCTTCATTGGATCGAAATTAAGGATGAAAGTACTGATAGATACACTGTAAGGATTGTCAGTACCAATAGGGGCCTTGGCGACGGTCTTAAGGTAACTGGCGCTTATTGGAGACCTGGATCTGGCGCGATAGAATTTGTCTATAATGGGCGAACAGTACAGATCAGAGCTCAAAGCGGCGGCCGCGCTATATCATGTACTCTTTTTGGAAAAGTGATTTTACGGCGAAAATAGCATAAAAAACGCCGTAAGGGTATTTGAGGTAAAAAATACCTTTACGGCAATACCGGTACGCTGGGCTGGTCCGCAAAGCGCCGCCAAACCGCATTGTCTGGGAAAAGACGGATGGCGATTACGACGGCTACTACCTTTCCCTCGACGATGTTTTGATTTACTACACGGACTAGGAAGGGCGGCGCTGTTTTCCCGTTCCCCGGCTGTCATGGCCGGGGAACTTTTTACCGCTGCGGACAACCGGCAAGTAGCGCCGGCTATCGCGTGTTATCCGGCATAGGCGCGGAGGGCAAAGCTATACAGAATTACACGGTAAACGGTAATTTTACGGCGGTAAGCATCCCGGATTTTACCGCGGCGAACGGAAAAATTTACCAGTTTACTTTTAACGGCTCACTGGTAAGCAAAACCAGTGAACAAAACATTGTTTTTAACTAAGGGGTAATAGGGATGAAAAACCTGAAAAAATTTTTTGCGGTACTGGCGGTCCTGCCGCTGTTTTTGGCCGGCTGTGAGGAACCGTCTACGCCTGAAGAGGAAGGCCCGTATCCTGCCCAGAGTGAACCCAGCACATGGCTGACCGTTGCCAACGAATCGTTCATCGAATTGACCGAAGTTGTCTGGGGCGGCGTTTCTTTTGGCGCGATACCAACCGGCGGCAATTCAGCAATCAAAAAGGTCAGCGCGGGGACGGGGTATTTGACCTTTAAGGCCAACGGCATAAGCCTCCGCAGGAGCGAAATTGTTACCGTTGAAGAAGACAAGACAACCGCCGTCACCATACTCGACGCTACCGTTGTTACCGGTGTAAGCGATAGCGCCAAGACCGGCCCTCTGAGTACGATGGGCGTTCCCGCCTCATTGAAAATAAAGAATGAATCCTTTACGGAACTTACCAATGTTACCTGGGGCGGCGTTCCTTTTGCAAACAACAGTTACGAAAATTCGATAAAAACCGGTACAAGCGTAACCCGGAATGTCAGCAATGGGGCGGGGTATATATTCTTTAGGCGTAAATCAAACCCCCTGGCCGCCCGCGCCAGCGATATGGTTATTATCGAAGAAGGGGACGGTAAGGAATTTACCTTTACCGATGCCACGGCCATAGTAGAGATAAATAACGCCGGAAACACCGGTACGCTGGGCGGCCTGCAAAGCACCGTGGTATTTTTTGACGATGCAGAAGGGGGTATGCAGCAGTACCACGCAAAGCAGACCTTTGTTGGTTACTACAATATGAATACCACATTGGATAATGGTGACTCCGCTTCTTCTTATAAGAACAATATTTCCGCGGTCAAAGACGGGCAAAAATCCATTGCAGTTGGAGGGACTTACACCGCCAAACTGCATCTGCGCGTCGATTTGGCAAGGCCCGCAAAACTTACCTTCTGGGTTGCGAATAAAAGAGAAACTAACAATTCCGGCAATACCAAGTTCTCCATCAATGGCGCTGTTCAGGAAACCTGGTCAACCAGTATGGACTGGTCATTTCAAATCTATAACCTTACGGCAGGTAAAAACGATATTGTCTGGGAAAAAACGGATGGTTATTATTACTACAACGGCTACGGCGACTACTACTTCTACCTTTCCCTCGACGATGTTTTGATTTACTACACGGACTAGGAAGGGCGGCGCTGTTTTCCCGTTCCCCGGCTGTCATGGCCGGGGACTTTTTACCGCTGCGGGCCGCCGGCAAGCAGCGCCGGCGGACAAAGCATTGTGTTTAACTAGCGTCTGCCCGTAAAGCCGTCCGCTTTATGGACAGACGCTATGGAATAAAAAAATTTAAAAAGATAATCGTACCCAGGCTATTGTCCCCTATGGGATGGTATAGTAAAGATTTTAAGCGGTTTGGGAAACAACCGCTTAAAAAGGAGTTTTACCATGAAGAGGAAAAGGAAACTTTTCACTATGGCGGGAGCGGCGGTTCTGCCGCTGTTTTTGGCTGGCTGTGAACAGCCCTCCGGGGGAACTTTTTACCGCCCGGGCCACGGGGCACCGCTAAAAACCGGTTGTTTTCAGAGGGTCCCTGAATTAACGTAATTCCGTGAAAATCCGTGCCGAACCAGAGGTTCGCAATCCGCGGACCTTTTAAAGAGGTTCTCCCGGCCCGCGGGCGCGGACTAAAATCCGGCGAAACACTCGTTTTTAAGCGGTTCATCCCTAAAAACTGAAGTTTTAGAAGGGCCTTCTAGGTAATAGCCATTGACTTTTTAATGAGAACAGGTAATTATACAGAGGCTGTCGCAAAACTTCAGTTTTGCGACAGCCTCTGTATACATGGCAGGATAAAGGACGGGTAAAATGGTAAAGACTATCGGCACAATAACGCTTATTATTATTATGGCGGTGTGTTTTTTTAATATTGCGCGTTTTTTCCTATCCACTAAAAAGGCGTTTAAGAAATTTGATGATCTGGATACGCCGGTTAAGAAAAAATTATTGCGTGTGGAATATTTTATGGTCCTGATCCGCCGGTTAACCAATGATGAATTACTCAAATTAAGCGTATTATCCGATGAGGAATTACAATCTTTGAATAGATTCCGGGGCGATGTGGATTTAATCGCGGAAACCGCGAAACAAAAGATTAAGGAGCTGGAGGGCGGCATAAAAACTAATGGTTAATTGGCGCTTTTTGGGGGATTTTATGGCGCATGACGGGGGAAATAAGGGAATCTCTAAAACCGGTTGTTTTCAGAGATTCCCTTACGGCTTCTAAACAGCCGGAACGTTAGGCGAATCGGGGGTATTGCAACTCTTTTTTATATAATTTGGAAACAATTTTTTGAATTGTAATAATTTTTCTATAGCCCAATCTTTTATGTTAGATAATGCTTCCGTGTCTAAATTAATATGCCCATCGGTATACACAATTATTCTACAAGCTCGTTTATCATCTAATCTTTCCCATGATAGTGTTTCCCCAAATTCCTTCTCTATGCTTTCTTTTTCTAACAATAATGCGTCAAAAATATTTTTATTTTTAATTTGATTCCCGGAATCTAAGTATATTCCAGCTCTAACCCTATCGTTTTGAGCAAAACTTGTTTCATATTTATATACTTTTGAATTATCCGAGGTAAACGCATACCAGCATTGCGGCTGCCCCGTTTTGGCATTGGTAAATGTATGTTTTTCTCTTAATTCGTCAATTAATTTTTGAAAATATTGCCGGTATTTTTCTTGGGTATCCGTATTTCCCAAAGGTTCTATTCTGTTGCCTGAAACTATGTTTTTATTGGGAGATTCAATAATTTTAAATAATGGAACGGGTTTTGAATCATCTATTTGGATAATTTCTAATTCTATGGCGTAAAACTCAATATTATTTACGGTGTTATTATTGAGCCATTCTATAGTTTTCCTATGCTCATCTTTAAATGATTCAGCTATCCATACCATACAAGAAGCATTTATACCCGCACAATACAATAATATTTGCCCTAAATGTTTATGATCGCTGACGCCATACTGATTCTCAATGACGGCAATGCCGGAAGACGCAATATCTTTAGCAACAATATCCGCTGAAAAATCCCCAACGGCGTATTCAGTTTGTATTATTTCTAAATCCCTTCCTAAAACATTTGATAGTTTATCCATATTTTCAGCAAGCCAGGGTGTAAAATCACCAGGCTCGCTTGGCCAAATTTTCCTAATATCCACTCTTTTCAAAATCCCAAATTCAATCGCCATACCACATTCCCTTATTAGAGCTGTTCTGAAACTGAAGTTTCAGAACAGCTTCCGCTTAAAAAAGCAGTTTCGCAAGGCTTTAGCCTGAGAAACCGCAAGACTTGTTCCGAAACCAACCGGGTTTTGGAACAAGTCTAATGTTTTGACCCGCAGTATACTATACCCTCCGGGTTCTCCGCTGCCCCCCTCTGCGGGGGTTCCACCCCCGCAACGCCCCCGCCGGGGGGCCTCGGTCCCCCGGTCCCTCCTTACGCGGAAAAACTTTTTGACCCGCCGGTTAAAGCAAAACAGCCCCTTGCATCCTTTATTGGAATATGCGGTACAATGCGGTTATTGTGGCGGCCTTCGCCGGGCTGTGCTTAGGGGGCTGCCCGGCTGCTCCCGGCGGGGACCGGGAACTATACCTGGTCCAGTATATTACGGTTCAAAGCGGGAAACACGCGGCCCTGCTTTCCTGGGAACCCTTGGCGTCCCCCAAGGTTCGCGCCTATCATATCTATGCGGGGAACCGGAAAACCGGCCCGTATACCCTGCTGGCCCGGCGCGGGGGCGGGGCCGCCTATGAACACCGGGGCTTGGTCAAGGGGCAGCGCCTGTGGTATAAGATAGCCGCCGCCGATAGCCAAGGGCGGGAACTGGGGGCGCTTGCGGCGGCAAGGCCGGTACAGGGCGCCGCCTTCGGCGCTCCGCCGGGGCCGGTCCGGGTTACCAGCAATTACCAGTATCAAAACAAGGAATATATCAAGCTGTCCTGGGACGCGGACGCGGCGGCCCAATACTACGCCGTGGCTATCTACCGCGAGCCGGATAACGGGGAAGGGGAAACCCTGGCCCCCTTGGGAAGCCTCACGGTGCGGGGCCGGCGCTTTTTTCAGGAACGGACCATACTCTGGGAAGCCGGCCCTGGGGCGTACCGCTTTGTTCTTTTCCATATCTACGCCCTGCAAAGGGACGCGGCTTGGGAGGACGGCGGATACGTCCTAGCGGAGGATGTCTCTATGCCTGGCGCTCTTTCTGCTATAGGATATATACCGGAGAAGCGGTAAACATGGAGCCATTGGTCGCCCTCTGCGGTATCGGCCTGGAGCGCGTAGTAGCGAGGGAATTACGGAAGCTCGGCCTAAGGGTATTGGAGTCCCGGGTGGGCAAGGTCCGCTTTCAAGCGGACATACGGGGCTGTTACCGGGCCCTCATGGGCTTGCGGGCGGCGGACCGGGTTTTGTGGGAAGCCGCGTCTTTCTCAGCCCCGGACTTTGACGCCCTGTTTGAGGGAGTCCGGGATACGCCCTGGGAACGGTACATCCCCCCGGGCATGGGCCTGCTGGTTGATAAGGCGCGGCTTGGCCGGTCCGCGGGGGATTCCCGGCTGCGGAGCGCCCGGAGT
Organism: Treponema sp.; assembly: GCA_031279975.1. Lineage (GTDB taxonomy): Bacteria > Spirochaetota > Spirochaetia > Treponematales > Breznakiellaceae > JAITHL01. The sequence goes on from JAITHL010000229.1 coordinate 9,120, forward strand.
ATACAAGGGCTGGTACACAAGGCCGCGGCTGAACGGCTTTGCCGGCAATACCGGTGTTCCCGGCTGCCCGGTGGGGGGGAGGCCGCGTCCCTGCGGGTGTATATTGAACAGGGCCGGGCACAGGTCCTCCTGGACCTGTGCGGCGAGCCGCTGTTCAAACGGGGCTACCGGCCCCAGGGAGGCGCCGCCCCGCTGCGGGAAACCACCGCCGCGGCCCTTATCCTGCTTTCCGGCTGGCGCCGGAAATATCCGCTCTATGATCCCTTTTGCGGCGCGGGAACCATCCTTATCGAGGCGGCCCTCTACGCCTGGAACATGGCCCCCGGACTGGGGCGCTCCTTTGCCCTGTCAAAACTGGGCGTTTCTGATCCCAAGGCCGAAGCGGAGGTCCGGGAGGACCTGCTGCGGCGGATTGACCTTACCCGGACCGTCCGCTTGGCGGGAAGCGATACGGATTTCAAGATGCTTGCCCTGGCCCAAGCCAACGCCCTGCGGGCATACCAGAACGCCAAGCCCTCCCAGGGGAACGGCCCGCCGCCTTTAAGCCTGCCGGCCTTTCAAACCTGCGCCATGGAGGACCTCCGTCCCTCCTGGGCAGAGCCGGGGTTTATCATTACCGATCCGCCCTACGGCAAGCGCCTGGGGGACCGGCGGGCCGCGGAAGCCGCCTACCGGAATATGGCCGGCCTGGGCCGGTTTTTTTCCGGCTGGAAACTGGGGGTCATTACGGATCATCCGGGCTTTGAATCCCATTTCGGCAGAAAGGCGGACGCCTGCCGGGAGTTTACCAATGGGGCGGCCCCCGCTTATTTTTATCAATACCGGAACCTGTAGGGCCGGCAAAAAGGCCGCGGCCTGTCGCCGGGTCCGCGCCGGCCCTTTCTGAGAGGAGCTATAGTGTCTATTGTTGTGGAGCATGAAAAAAGAAGGCGGGATATTTTAGAAAAGGCCCTGGATGTTTTTATGGAAGAGGGCTATGAGAACGCGACCATACAGAAAATCGCGGATCGCTACGGCATTACCCGGACAACCCTCTACAGTTACTTCAAAAACAAACGGGAAATTTTTAACTATTCGATCAAAGAGCTGTTGATCAAGGTGGAAGGGGATATTGCCCAGGTCCGTAAGGACAAGGGCCTTAACAGCGCGGAACGGATGATCCGGGTTCTTTCGGTCATCATTGACCGCCTGCATGAAAGCCGCCGGCTGCTGCTGGTAATTCTGGACTACCTGCTGAACCTGGCGAAATCTGGCGCTGATCCGGATGACCGGGTCCGCCGGAGGACCCTAAAGCTGCGGCATATTCTCGCCACCCTGGTAATCGAGGGTATCCAGGCCGGGGAACTGGCGCCTATGGAGGTAAAGATTGCGGATGATCTGTTGTATGGTATCCTTGAGGCGGCGATATTCCGGTTAACCGTATTGAAACATACCACGGTGGAGGACCTAAAGCGGTCCGCGGCATTGGCGGTCCGCCGGCTTTGCGCGTCCCCTGGGCCAAGCAAAGCGGACCGGCAGGGAAATCCGCGGTAGTCCAGGAGCGTCCTTGACCAATGCCTTATTTTTCTATAGAATACCCCATAACATCGCCGTCCTGGTTTGGCGGGGCGGTTAAGGAGTTGTTTCCATGAAACGGACATATCAGCCCAGCAAGGTAAAACGGAACCGGAAACTTGGGTTCCGGGCACGTATGAAGACCCGTGGGGGCAGGCTTGTGTTAAAACGCCGCCGGGCAAAGGGCCGGACCAAGCTCAGTGTATCCGACGAAAAGAAGCCCTACTAGCGGGGAGCGCCGTCAATTTTGTTTTCGCCGGGAAGAACGCTTAAAGAGCGCCGGCGCTATCCGGCGGGTGTTTAATGAGGGGAAACGGGCGGCCTGTTCAGGGGCCAAGCTGTTTTACCGGGAAAACGCCTTGTCTTGCAACCGGATAGCCTTTACCTTCGGGCGGAAATATGGGAACGCGGTGGAGCGGAACCATTCCCGCCGGTTAAGCCGGGAGGCGTATCGTTTGAGCCGCCCGTTTTTGAAGACCGGATTTGATTTGGTATTACTGGTGTATCCAGGAAACGATCAGTATCAGAGCCGGTTTAGGCAGTTGCGGTTATTATTTCACCGGGCCGCTCTGGTCGCGGAAAGAGGATGCTGGAATGACCGGGCATGACCGGCGGAACGCGGCGCGCCTGCTTTTGCAAAACGCCCTGCTTTTGGCAATCCGTTTCTATCAACTGGCAATTTCGCCCCACTTGCCCGCCAGTTGCCGGTATACGCCCAGTTGTTCGGTGTACGCTTATGAATCGATACGAAAATACGGGGCGGTACGGGGCGTCTGCCGGGCGGCAAAACGGATACTCCGTTGTCATCCCTTGCATCCGGGCGGTTACGATCCGGTGCGTTAGTTTTTATCCCAGGGGCATGGCCGGCGCCGGTTAAAACCCCAGAAGGAGTCCCATGGAAAAGCGGACTTTATTGGCCATAGTGCTTTCAATAGCGGTTATCATCGGTTTTTACCTTGTCCAGGGGATATTTTTCCCCCAAAAACAGCCCGCGGGGGCCGCCGGTTCCGCGCCCTCCGTTGGTCCTCCGGTTGAGGCGTCCCCAGCGTCCGGTAGTTCCGCGGCGGCCGTCGTCCGCGTTGTTCCGGCGGACGACGGGACCGGGGACCAGGAAGAGGGGATAACCATTGAAACGGAGCTGCTGCAAGTAACCTTCTCCAACAGGGGGGGGGACATTGTTTCCTATCAATTAAAAGAACGCCAGGATCAGCGGGTGGAGATGGTGCTTCCAGGGCTTGAGGAACCCCGGGCCTTTACCATTGCCCTGGGGAAGGCTGCGCAGGCCCCCTTAACGGATTACTTCCAGGCCCGCCGCCTATCCAGCGAAGCCGGCGAAGTGGTGGAATTCTCCCGGAAGTTCCAATTGCTTCCGCCTGAACAGGATGCCTTGGGGCAGGAGCCGGCCCAAGGGGGCGGGGTCCTTCTTACCAAACGGTATACCTTCAAGCCCACGGAGTATATGTTTGAGCTTGCCGTATCCCTGGAGGCGGACCCCGCGGGGCCGGCCTTAAACTTTTCCGGAGCCGCCTACACCCTGGGATTCGGGCCGCAAATCGGGCCGGCCTTTACCAAATTGGACCAGCGCTCCGATTACCGGCAGTACTATACCTTTATGAACGGCAAGCGCCGGGAAGAAAAGGTAAAGGAAAACGCCCCCGCGGTGATAGGCGAACGGGTGCTATGGGCCGCCATTGCGGGCAAGTACTTTACCTTTATCGCCGTTCCCGACGCGACCCAATATGAACTGACCTTTTCAGCCAAGCCTGAACCGGGGCTGCCCAGCGCTTCCCGGTTTTACATGACCCGTCCCGCCGCGGCCCCGGGTGGCCGGATCGCCGATATCTACCGGTTTTATCTGGGGCCGAAAAATCAGAGCGCCCTTGCGGTCTATGATACGGGGAATAACAGTTTCAATATCAGGAATATGGACTTTGTGAAAGTCGCCAATACCAGTGGGATACTTGCCCCCCTGGAGACGGCGCTCAAGTGGTTCCTCTCCCTGTTCTACCGGATCATCCCGAACTATGGTATCGCCATTATCCTGCTTACCCTCCTGGTCCGGGCAATACTCTTTCCCCTGACCAAGAAGAGTTCGGAGAGCACCCTGCGGATGCAGGCCCTGGCGCCCAAGATCAAGGAAATACAGGAGAAATACAAGGATAATCCAAGCCAGATGAACGCCAAGATGGCTGAGTTGTATAAACAGGAGGGCTATAACCCCCTTACCGGTTGTTTTCCCCTGCTCATTCAGTTTCCGATTTTCTTTGCCATGTACAATTTGTTTAACAACCACTTTGACCTCCGGGGCGCGCCGTTTATTCCCGGATGGATTCCCGATCTGTCCGTTCCAGAATCGATTTTCAGCTTTGCCCCCAGCCAGATACCCCTGCTGGGCTGGACCGATATCCGCCTGCTGCCCTTTATCTATGTGGGCTCCCAATTGCTTTCCGGTATGATTACCCAGACGCCGGATCAGAAGCATAACGCCCAAATGAAGATGATGCTCTATGTTATGCCCCTGATATTTTTCTTCATCCTCTATAACGTGCCATCGGGGCTGCTTTTGTATTGGATCATGACCAATATCCTTTCCCTGGTTCAGCAGCTGATCATAAACCGCTACCGGAAGCACAGCCCCCCGGCGCCTGCGATTACCGGATCAAAACCAATAATCGCCCCCAGAAAAAAACGTAAATCCTAGGGAAGCGCTGAATAATGCAACCGGGAATTATTCAGCGCTGCTTTAGAGCCGGCGCAAAAACCGGTTATTTTTGCGCTGGCTCTTGCGGTTTCTCGCCTAAAGGCTGCGAAATATGCTTTTTTAGAAGCAGCGGTTGCAAAATCGCAATTTTGCAACCGCAAGACTTGTTCCGAAACCAGCCGGGTTTTGGAACAAGTCTATTATATATTTTTTGCGGTTTTCCGCGGGAAAACGGGAAAAATGATAGGGCGGCGCTGGTTGTGGACGGCGGTCCGGCGTCAAGGTATTCAGCCTTGCCCGGAGTCCGGGCCGGGGCGCTCCCCTCAAGGTTGGGCGCGTCCATGATGCGCCTCAATAGGCGCGGATTACATCCCATCGCGGATCAACCTAAAGGTCCAGCGTCGCGGTAATCAGCGCCGCCCACGGGGAGCCTTCCCCTATGAAAACAAAAAAATTGAAGCGGCGGGGAACGCGCGTCCTCCTCTCCTATCCGCTTCATTATGAGGAGTATATATGACCTATGAATTTGAAGGCCGCACTGAAAAAGAGGCCATTGACCGGGCGGCTGAGGCCCTCGGACTTGAAAAGGATGACTTCGATGTGGAGATCCTGGAAACCCAGCGTCAAGGGTTATTTAAAAAGGGCTATGTAAAAATAAGGGTGCATATCGATAAACCGGTCCGGACGGAAACGCTTGAACCGGCGGAAGAACGGCCCGGCCCGGCGTTCAGCGATCCTGAAGCAAATAATGATTTTGAGCGGAAGATGATTGATTTCATGGAAAGCTTGATTCAGCGGATGGGGTATGGCGCGGCGGTTTCGGTGCTGTTCCGGGAGGAACATAAAATCGGCTTAAAGATCGATTCTGAAAGTTCTTCCATACTCATTGGAAAGAAGGGGAAAAACTTAGACGCCCTCCAGCTTTTGGCGAATATCTATGCCGGACGCCAGGGCCGGGAGGATATGCGGATTATCCTGGACAGCGAGAACTACCGTATCCGCCGGGAGGAATCTCTGGTGCGTTTAGCCTATACGGTGGCCGATAAGGTACGGGAAAACCGGCATTCCATACTCCTGGAACCCATGAACCCCTTCGACCGCCGTTTAATCCACACAACCCTCAACGATATTGCCGATGTGGATACCAAAAGCGAAGGCGATGGGCTCTATAAACAGGTCCGGGTGTATTACCGGGGCGCGGCGCGTTAGACCCATGGCGAAGCCCCTCGTTTTGTCCGGCATAGCGCTGTTCCTTGCCCTGGCCCCATGCCGGGTATGGGGGGTAAACCTGGAACAGCTCTGCGGGGCTGAACGGGCCCGGCGGCTCCTGCGCGGGGAAACGCTGCTGGAGGCCCAGTTCAGCGATCCCCGCCCTATGCTGCTGCCCAATTACGGCTTTTTAAGCGCCCTGGCAAGTCAAACCCTGGGGGAATTGGACCCCAGTATACTGGTTGAAAACCTCTCCCTCTACCGCAAACCGGGGAGCGCCGCCGCCGGGCAATGGAGCGAGGCGGAGCGGGCCGGCCTGTACAACCGGCTGGCGGCGTTGAGTTCCCTGGCGGGAATTCAGTATTTTTCCACCAGCCGCAACCGCATGAGAACCTTCTATGAAACATCAACGGTTATCGACGGGCCGGACACAAAAAACCCGCAGCCAGACCCGGTTTACCAGACGCCCCCCGCGGCCCTAACCCTCTATGCCCGGCAGAAGGACCTTACCTTTGGGGACCATATCTACCGGTATACCTATCGCGCCCAACAGGACGGGATAATCTTTTTCCAGGAAAACCTTACGCCCCTGTACTACGGCATCATTCCCGCGGCGGGTAAAGGGAAGCTCCGTTCCCTCTTCGCGGTCATTGACGCCGGGCCGTATCTCCTTATCTATGCCGCTTCTATGGCAAAAGCCGCTTCAATACCCGGTATGCGCCAGCGGCTGGGATCGTCCTTTTCCACCCGGTCTGAAGCCGTTGTTAAATGGTTTTCCCAACAGGCCGATAGGGTATTTGCCAAAGATTAGGGAAGCGCTATAGCGGGCCTTTTACCGTGTCCATTTCCCCGTGGCCCGTTTCGCTCTGGTTGTTGGCCGCTTCACCGCGGCGATCAATACTCCGCTCTATGGCTCCGGTACGGCTGTGCGGAGGCCGTACCCGCCACCGGATTTCGGCGATTTTATACCCGCTTTTATCCACGCTGGCGCTTAGAGCCTGTTCAATTTGAACAGGCCCTTATGGTTCCGGCGGGGCGCCAAGACCCCCTCCTATGGCGGCTGAGGAGCGGTTAAGCCATATACTGCTTGGCAACTTCGGCAAGGGCGATGTTGACGTGTTTGGTAAAATCCTCGGATATACGGGAGATGACGGTCTTTTCATCGTCGCTGGCGCCTTCCCCCCGGAACAATTCCCAGACCTCGATTTCAAATGCCTTGGCAAGGTTACAGAGGGTTCCGGCTTGCGGAAAATTGTTGCCCCGCTCGATAACGGAAATATCCACTTTTTCGGCTAAATCGGCTTGAGAAAACTGGCTGCGGAAGCGAAAAAACTTGATATTCCTGCCTAAAACATGCTTGAGTTCCTGTTCTTCCATATAAAAGGCGTATCCTTCCCTTCCCGCCTTTTTAATTGGCCGGATTCAATGGTAAGCGCAACACCGGCGCAAGAAGCAAATGCCTCAGCAGGGGTACGAAACCGTAAACATTGCATCGGTGTTGAATTGATTCTAGCAATAATTTTATTCAGTTTTTTTTGGCTTGTCAAGTTCCAATTGCGTTTCTTGGGGAAATATCTCCTGAGAATCCCGTTCCTATTTTCTATGCCGCCCTTCTTCCAACTATGATAAGGCTCGCGGAAATATGATTTTGCGCCAAGCGCAAGGCATTCTCCAGACTGTTGTTATAGGTGATGGATTTTCTCATGAGCGCGGGCAGCCTGCCCAGAGCCTTTACCGCGGCCCGGTACATTTCCCGCGCTAATTTATCTTTCATCTTGACCGCGAGATAAAGACGGCGCTTGCGCTCAACAAATACCGCAACGGCGTGTTTCCCCAACCGGGAAACGGCGGTACCGGCTTCCCAATGCCCGCCTTTCCTCCGGCTGTTTATTAAGGGCGTAGCCCTTTAGGGGTTTAATACCCCGCCCCTTGGGGCGCTTCATTGCTGGGGGTGCGGGGCTTGCCCCGCAGTTCTTCATTTTTTTCAATTTCGTTTTTCCCATCCGCTATCTGGAATCAGGGGGCCGCCTGCTCCGCCATCCCCCCATATACGTTCAGTACTTATGGCATGATATTCGCCGAGTGTACTTTCCCGGTAATAACTATAATAACCTTCATACCAGTCGTACCAAACCGTGGGCCCGTTGGCGTAGTTTTCCTTGTCATCGTTGGCAGGATAACCCCAAATAATACCCGATTTAAGTTCACCCGGAAGCGGTTCTTTTTTAAAAAGTGGATCAAATCTAGTCCCAAAAGATGATCTTACATATACTCCTCCGCCGTACCATGCCTTGTTGCCGGCTATTTCACCGCCGTTCATCAGAAATATACCATCAAAAACGGCGACACCGCCGCCGTACCGGTCCGCTTCATTGTGATGAATGGAACCGCCGGTCATGTTAAAATAACTTTCTTTGTCAAGCGCAACACCGCCGCCATCACCTAATTGATCACTATAATGCGTCCGGCTGTTATAGCATATCTCCCCGCCCTTCATAAACAGACCGGCTTTTCCGCCGACATACACGCCGCCGCCTTCGCCGCTATAATACGTTTGAGTTTCCGCTTTATTTTCGTTACCTCTTATGACCGCGCCATCCAATATAGTGAGGGTCCCGCCACTTTCTACCGTAATCAAAGCGCGATTATTGCCCGGCTGTCCCTGGATGACGATGTTCTCCAGAATGAGCGTGGTGTTATCGCCTACGGCAAGCAAACTGCCGGAAGCGCCCAAAGTTAAGGTATGGATATAAGGCGGATTACTGTGCAGTTTGACCGCCATATGCTTGCCGCCGGTCTTAACTGTCATCGGGTTATAGGTTCCGTCCGTTTCGACCGCAATGTCGTAAATGACATCCCTGTCGTCGGTACGCTGTGAAACAGCACTGAATTTTTCCTGTAGCGATCCGCCGGGCAGAGGGGCACCGGGACTAAAGGGAACATCACCCCTGTCACCGGTTTCATCTTCCGTTTCAGCTTTATCCTGCTCTTCATTGGACGAAGACTCGCCGGTTTCCCCGCCGAATAGATCTTCGCAGCTTGTCAGCGCAAAGGATAATACAAGACAGACAAGAATTAACAGTAACCCGCGCAAAGTATATGGTTTCATAATTTCCTCCTGTATCATAAAGTATCTAATGCCCGTGACTGTCCTTCCCATGAAGGAGGAATGTCAAAGTTTTTCGTAGTGATGCCGGTGTTACTATCAAGGGAGCTGAAACGGTATGATACATTGCTATAAAGCCCGCCATCCCAATATACCACCTGCGCGGTATAAACCGTATTTGGCCGCGTGTTGCCTGTAGCGGTATTGCCAAAAATAACTCCAGACGTATAGCTGCCAAAGGCAGGCGTTTTTTCAAAAGAACCTTTTTTCAAAAAAACGCCGCCCCCCGCCCATGCCGTATTACCGCTGATTTCTCCGCCGTTCATTAAGAAATCCCCCTCGTTTACGGTAACACCACCGCCCCACCGGGCGCGGCAATATTCACAATGGCCCGCCCTTTATACTAAAAAACGCCGAAAGGTTAAGTGTTAGCTTTGTGCCAAATATCATATCACATATTGAGTATATTTGCTATACTCGCCTTTAGCCTATCAATTGACTTTTCTGCTTCTGCTTTGTTTTTTCCTATACCAGCATAGTAAATTTTTAGCTTAGGCTCAGT
>JAITHL010000080.1 GCA_031279975.1 Treponema sp.
CTACGCGGCAAAAAACCGGGCTATCCGCTCCAATTCCTCAAAAAGCCTTCGGCTTTTCTGCGGGATTTCCGCTTCTATCCCTTGCGCGGGACGGGGGCTCCGCCCCCGAACCCCCGCTGGGAGGCCGAAAGGCCCCCCAGACCCCCCCATAAAAAGTTTATATGCGCTGGCCCTGCGCCGCCGGGGTCTTTCAGTATGCCCCCGGTATGCGCTACAATACGCTGCGGACCCCCGGCTGTTAATCCGTCCGCCACCGCGGGCGGCTGATCTGCCCATGTTTTTTCCACGGGCCGGAGTGGTACGAACTGCCCTTCAGCCTGGCGGCCTTGCGGCTGGAGGTGTACGCAACCGTGTGCTGGCAGACCCCCCGGTTTCAGGACGGGCCGTACTGCCCGATAGTGTCGCGCATAATCGCGTGAGGAAGGAAGGCGTGAGCGGGGCGGGAAAGGAATGTGAGGAGTCTGACTTCCTCTTTTCTCTTTCCCGCTGAATGAGCATGTTACACCGCGTATGCGGATAAACATAAATCTCTTCTATAAAAAGAGAAGGTACGAAAGTATGAGTATCAAACATCGTACTGTTACGCAAAGAGTTTTTGCACAGGCAAAACTCACGGGAGCGGCGGCATTAGCGCTGCCGTTCGTCATGATACTGGCCCTGGCGGGCTGCCCCGCGGATGGCGGCTCAGGTTCCGATCCGGTCCCCCCCCCCCCCCCCCGCGCCCACGGGCAGAACTTACACGGTAAGCGCGGACGGTTCTGAGTCCGCGGCGACTACAACGCTTACGATTACCTTTGAGGCGGCGGAGGAGGGGCTTACCGCCGGTCACATTACCCTTGCCAGCGGCACGGGGGAGGCGGCGATAACCGGCGGGCTTGGCGGAACCGCGCCGGAGTACACCCTGCCGGTTAGCGTTGCCCAGGCGGGAACCATCACCGTCAAGATTGTCAAAGACGGCGTTGACAGCAACGAAAAAACCGTGACGGTGAAAAAACCAGCGGCCCCCCCGCCCGATGGCAGAACCTACACGGTAAGCGCGGACGGTTCTGAGACCGAGGCGACTACAACGCTTACGATTACCTTTGAGGCGGCGGAGGAGGGGCTTACCGCCGGCCACATTACCCTTGCCAACGGCACGGGGGAGGCGGCGATAACCGGCGGGCTTGGCGGAACCGCGCCGGAGTACACCCTGCCGGTTAGCGTTACCCAGGCGGGAACCATCATCGTCAAGATTGTCAAAGACGGCGTTGACAGCAGCGAAAAAACCATAGAGGTGAAAAAACCAGCGGCCTCTGCGGACGGGCCGTGGGAGACGGTTGCGAAAGCCATAGAATACCTGGAATCCAAGGGCAATGGCGGAGAGACCCCGGAAACAGCGGTGCTCCTAAAAATGAGTATTGACCTGGGCGCCACGGGGGGAAATGACACGCTGATCTGGCTCCTTAGCCGCATAGGGGGGAAAGTGAAGTATACGGTGGGCGCAACATCTTCGGTGAGGTATGTAAAGCTGGACCTTTCCGCTTGCGCTGTTACCGGCGGCATAATACTTACCGGCAATACCAACTGGTACACAAGCAGCTCCTCCTATAGTAACGCGAGTTATGGCGCCCAATCGGTGGTAGAAATGATACTGCCGGATAATTGTGAGATACCAGCGGGCCACACCGGGATAAGCGCATCCCCGACCCCGGTCGGTTTTAAGGAGTTTACAAACCTGCAAAAGATATCCGGCGGGGCAACCGTCATTGGCAAAAGCGCCTTTAGATTTTGCGATAACCTCGCCAGGATCAGCTTCCCGGAGCTAACCACTATCAACGAGGAGGCATTCTTTGGCGCCGGTCTCACAAAGATTGAAAGCGCTGACATCCCCAAGGCAGCCAGTATCGGCGCGCGAGCCTTCTATGCGTGCGACAGCCTCGTGACCTTCGCCGCCGGGGACGCGGCCGTTAGTATCGGCGAGAGCGCCTTCCAGAATTGCTACAACCTCACCTCGGCCAGCCTCCCCAAGGCAGCCGCTGTCCCCAGGAATGCCTTCCGGGAATGCGGCAATCTCGCCGCCGTCTCCATTCCTGATGCGGAAATCATCGACGACATGGCCTTCCTTAATTGCAAGAAGCTCGCCAGTGCCGAATTTCCCCTGGCAGAGAGCGTTGGAAAGCAAGCCTTCATTTTTTGCGAGACGCTTGCCAGGGTCAACCTTCCCAAGGCGACGGCCATCGGCGATGAAGCCTTCTTTGGCTGCGCAATGCTCGCCAGGGCCAGCCTTCCCAAGGCAGAGAGCTTTGGAAAGAAAGCCTTCGGAACCTATTTCGGCGGCGGGCTTGCCACCCTGATCCTGGGCGCGGCGCCGCCCGCGCTGCCGGCTACGGGGATGGGTAATAACGACGGTGTTTTCTCTTCAGGAAGTTCTTCGAGCGTCGATCTAACCGTGTATGTGCCCAGCGGGAAGAAGGGCGATTACACCAGCGGCTGGGGCGTGGGCGAAACCACCGTGAAGAATGGCGCGCCGGCCAAGTTTGGCGCTAACCATCCTAATATTAGCATCTCTGATGCCGCGCCGCCCGCGGCTCAATAGCACGGGCGGGCAGGTCCGGGGCCTTTCAGTATGCCCCCTGTATATGCCGCAATACGCCGCCCCTATTTATTAGAGCTGTTCTGAAATTAAAGTTTCAGAACAGCTTCCGCTTAAAAACGCGGTTTCGCCGGACTTTAGTCCGCGGGCTTTAGCTTGAGAAACCGCAAGAGCCTGCGCAAAACCCAGCCGGGTTTTGCAACAGGCTTTTCATTTATGGAGGTTTTTCGGTGCAAGCGGACGGCGATTTTCAGACGGCTTTACAGGCACCGGTACAAGCCTATCTCGGTTTTTTAGCGGCAAACCCCAAGGGCGGGGAAATACCATACCGCGGGCCCCTTGAAAATCTGATCAACGCCATAAAACCCCCCGGGAGCAATTACACGGTAATACAGGAAGACCGGCGCGGCGGCCTTGAAACCGCCGGAACGCCTGATTTCTTTGTCTATGAGGATGGCCGGGCCCCGCTTAAAAGGCTGGTTGGCTTTATTGAATGTAAAAAGCCCTCATACAAACTGGAAAAACTTATTGACAGCGAACAAATAAAAAAATATTCCAGAACCTGCGAAAATATCATCCTAACCAATTATCACCGGTTTATATTGCTGCAAAAAAGCCGCCCCGTGTATGACCTTGTGTTAGCCTGTGACTCGAAAACCATCATGGATTTTGGCGCTATGCTTGTTGCGTTTTACCAGTATGAATACCCCTATATCAACAACAAAAAAACCCTTGCCAAAACCCTTGCGGCCCAGAGTTTTTATTATTCCGCGGCGCTGCGGGAATTCACGGCGGATGCGGAGAACCGTGAAGACCCCTTCTCTGTCAAATTTAACGCCCTGTTTAGCGAATACCAGAAGTCCATCAATTACCATTATGAACTGCCGGACTTTTGCGATATTTATGCCCAGTCGCTGGTGTACGGCCTCATGCTTGCCCGCCTTGATACGGGCAAAAATCTTGACGAACAGGACCTTGCGTATCTGCGCGTAATACCCGCCGGTTATACCTTGCTGATTGAATTTCTGTCCCAGGCCTATGAAAGCCGGAATTTGCCTTCCCCAATAAAACTAGCCTTGACCAGCATAGGCAAACAGATAAACCTCATTAATATTGAGGCGGTCAATGGCGAATTTGAGAAAACCGGCGGGGGCGGGCAAAGCATAGCGGTTTATTTATATGAAGATTTTTTAACCCAGTTTGATAAACTGCGGGGCACTGAAAACCGCAAAGAAGGGGGCGTGTACTATACGCCCCGTGAAGCGGCCGCTTTTATTATTCGTTCTGTTAATGAAATTCTTAAAAACCAATTTAAGCTGCCGGGAGGTTTTGCGGAAAAAAACGTTAAGACGCTGGATTTTGCCTGCGGAACCGGCACGTTTTTACAGAGCCTTATGGAACTGCTGCTGCCGCCGGACATAGACGGTTTAGAGCGTCAAATGACGAAAGAAAAAATAGCGCGTGATATATACGGGTTTGAAATAAACTTTACGCCCTATATTATAGCGCATACCATTATGACGCGGTTCCTGGCAAAGCGCGGCGTTTCTTTTGGGAAAAACGAGCGCCTCGGGGTGTATTTAACCAATACCCTTGATATAAGCCAGCATTCCATAAGCGCGCTGCTTCCCCGGTTAAAACAGGAACATGAAAAGTCAATGCTGATAAAAGGCAAGGAGGATATACTGGCCATTACCGGCAATCCCCCTTATTTCGGCGGGCGCGGCAAGGCGATAAGCGGCGTCATTGACGGCAAAGTTGGGGACTACAAAAAAAATCTTGCCGGCGAGGCCAATTTACAGCCCTTGGACGATCTGTATATAAAGTTTATCCGTTTTGCCCAATGGAAAATTGAAAAAAGCGGCGAAGGGGTTGTTGGCATTATTGTAAGCAACAGTTTTCTTGACGGCCTTATCCAACGGCAGATGCGGAAATGCCTCTATGAGGCTTTTGACGAAATATATATTGTCAATTTACACGGCAGCGCTCAAAAACAGGAGGGGGATAAAAACATTTTTGACATTATGATTGGCGTTTGTATTATATTCATGGTCAAACACAAAGTTCCGGTTTCCCCAAGGGCCGTAAAATATTTTTCTACCTTGGAACATAAGATTATTTCCCGGAAAGAGAAGCTGGATTTTCTTGAGGCCGCTTCATTTTCAACAATTCCGTGGAGCGCGTTACGCCCCGCCGGAACAAAAGATTACTGGTTTGTGAAAAAGGATTTTACCGGGGAGAAGACATACAAAAAATTTACCAGCATTATTGCTATTTTCAACCAATACAGCAGCGGCATAAAAACCAGCCATGATAGTTTTTGCCTGTCATATTCCCCCAAAGCGCTTGATAATCTGAGGAAGGAATTGCTGTCAAACGACACCGCTGTTATCCGCGAAAAGTATGCTGTTAAAGACGGCAGAGACTGGTCGCTGGAAGGCGCCGCGCATGATATTAAGACAGCCTACAATCCATCCGCCATATATTACCGCCCCTTTGATTACCGCTATACCTCTTTAAGCAAATCTTCTAAGGGCTTTCTTGATCTGCCCCGTTACGATATTATGCGGCATTTCGACAATAGGGAAAACACCGGCATTGTTTTTGTCCGCCACTTTGCCAGCCCGAAACCCTATACCAATGTGTTAGTATCGCAATTCCCCATAGAAAACCGCGTTACCAATTCATTCGCCTGCAGCGCGTATTTCGCGCCCCTGTACCTCTACGGCGAAAATCTTGACGGCGAACATCCCGGTGAAATTACCAAAATTCCCAATTTTACCCCGTCTTTCCGGGAAAACTATCTTGCTTCCCTGGATTGGCGGCCTTCGCCCGAAGAAATCCTTGCCTATATATACGCCGCGCTGCATTCTCCGGTGTACCGGAAAAAGTATCGTGAATTCTTAAAAATAAACTTTCCCGCCGTTCCCATGACCAGGGATAAAACGGTTTTCTATCAGTATGCCGCCTTGGGGCGGCGCCTCGTTGATTTGCATTTGCTCAAAGACATTCCCGGCGATAAGTCTATCAAGGTATCCCTGGGGGAGGTAACAGGCGGCTTTACCATTGAGAAAATGACCATCGCCAACAATAATATGCGCCTTTCCGTATCGCCGCTAAACAAAACCGCGCCGGGCGGCGGAATAACCTTTAGCGGCGTAACGCCGGATATAATCGAATTTGAGATTGGCTCCCGCAAACCGGTTGGCCTGTGGATAAAAAACCGTATCAAAGATAAAGCGCCCCTGGGCCTGGAGGATTTGCAGCATATCAAAAATATGCTCACCGCCATAAAACAAACTATCGCGGTCATGGCGGCCATAGAACAGCTTGGGGAAGCCTACGCGGGCGCCTTGTGAGGCAAATTTTTCTTTGACAAAACGCCTAATCAGGCGGAAAATAATAGCAGGGGCCTCTAAGAACCCGAATATCGGGATTTTTGCGGTCTATTGGCCGCAAAAATCTACAATTTGAACAGGTTCTAAAGGAAACGCTGATTGCGGACCGCGGGTCCGAATCCAATCGAGGATGCGGGCTAAAGCCCGAAATCAGCGCCTCTTACCCGCATTCGCGTTAGGTTTAAGCGGATTGCTAATCCGCCGCTGTTTTTTAAGGAGGCATATATGTCAGGATTTACGCTCGTCTTTGTGTTTATCATCGCTATTATCGTGATGATCCTCGCCATTTCAAAATTGAAAATCCACCCCTTCCTTTCGATCATGGCGGTGTCCCTGATCTTCGGGCTGGCGGCGGGTATCCCGCTGGTCAACGTAACCGCGGACGGAAAAACCACCCCGGGCATTGCTAATGTTATCGGCGCGGGGTTTTCCGGGACCTTTACCAGCATCGGCATTGTGATCATCCTGGGGACCCTCATCGGCGCGGCGCTTGAGGCCACAGGCGCGGCGTTCAAGCTGGCGGATATCGTGATCAAGCTGGCCGGCCCCAAACATCCGGTGCTGGCCATGCAGATCATGGGCTGGGTGGTGTCCATCCCGGTGTTCTGCGACTCCGGTTTTGTAATCCTCAACCCGATTCGCAAGGCCCTGGTCAAGCGTACCAAGGTGAGCGGCGTGGCAATGACCGTGGCCCTGTCCACGGGCCTGTACGCCGCCCACGTGTTCATTCCCCCCACCCCCGGCCCCATTGCCGCGGCCAACACCCTGGGCGCGGGCAGCCACCTGCTCCTCGTGATGGGCTTGGGCGTAGTGGTTTCCATCCCCGCCCTTGCCGGGGCGATTCTCTTCGCCCGGTACATCGGCGAAAAGGTAAAATCAAAAGAAGACCTCAACATTGACGCGGCCTCCAAAAATTACGAAGAAATTGTTGCGGGCTACGGCAAGCTGCCCAACGGCTGTATTTCCCTCGCGCCCATCGTGGTTCCCATCCTCCTTATGGCCCTGGGTTCCATCGCTTCCATGGCGGAATGGACCGGCTTGGCCTCCCGTATATGCGCCTTCCTGGGAACCCCCATCATCGCCCTTGCCGCCGGCGTGTTATTCGCTGTCTTGCAGCTTGCGGCGGCGGGTAAACTGGACAAATTCTACGGCATCACCAACGAGACGCTGAAAGTAGCGGGGCCCATCCTCTTTGTTACCGCGGCGGGGGGCGTGCTGGGCCGGGTTATCGCGTCCACCAGCATGGTTGGTTTCATCACCGAAAATTCTAAAACCATCGCCGCTGTGGGGATTTTCTTTCCCTTCCTGCTCTCGGCGATTCTCAAAACCGCTCAAGGGTCCTCCACCGTGGCGCTGACCACCACGGCGGGCATAGTGGCCCCGCTTTTGGGCGCGCTTAACCTGGACTCCCCGGCGCGGACGGCCCTCACGGTTATGGCTATCGGCGCGGGCGCGATGACGGTCTCCCACGCAAACGACTCGTATTATTGGGTTGTTACCAATTTCGGCGGCATGACCCCTGAGCAGGGCTACAAGACCCAAACCACGGCGACCCTGATTGAAGGCGTCTGCGGCATGGCGGGCGTGTTTATCCTCTCGCTGATTCTGCGGTAGCGCGGGCGCGCGTCCAACCGGCGGCGCTTGCGTTACTCCTCCGCCTCCCAGCGCCGCTGAACCGCCCGGGCGGTCTCTTCCGGGCTTTGCCGCCCCTCCAGCATGGGCCGGAGTTCTTCCCGCAGTATAGCTTCCAGCATGCCTACCCGGGGAAACCCAACGAGTTCCTCCTGGATTTCCCCCGCTTCATAAATATCATAGGCCTTGGAATACAGGGGATCGTCCTTGATATAATTCGCCGCCGCGCCGGGATTGCCCGGCACGGCCGCGGCTTGGGACGCGATAAGGGCCGACCGTTCCGCAAGGAACTGGAGAAAGGCCCAGGCGTCTTTCTTGTGCCGGCTGGACCGGTTTATCCCCGCATACCAGTTAATCATGCCGAAACGGGGCTTGCCAAAGTACCCCGCGGGGTTCGGGATGGTGGTGATCCCAAAGGATATATCCGAATCCCGGATGAGCCGGATATCCGAAACCGAGCCGAGCATCATGGCGATACTCCCGGCGGTAAATTCCTTGAGCCGGTCCCGCCCGGTCTTTTGGAAGGGGTCGGAAACCAGCAGCTTCTGTTGGTGCAGCTCCCCCAGGAGGGTAAGACATTCAATGACCCGCTGGTTGTCAAAGCGCAGCCGCCCCTTATAGGTCATGGAGGCCCCGGAAGCCCAGAACCAGGAAAATATATCCCGGTATACCCCATAGGGGTCCTGGGCGCTGAGGGAAAGGGCAAAGCCGGCGCGGTTTTGTTCCGGATCGGCGGAGGTTTTAGCGTAGTGTTTGAATTCCGTCCAGCTCTTAGGGGGGCGGTCGAATCCCGCGGCCCGGAATATATCGATGTTATAGAAAAGGGGGATCATAAAGGATACTACCGGCGCGGCCCATTCGGCATAGGGCGCGCCGGGGTCAGCGTCGAGCAAGGCTTCCAGCGCCCCCCCGTCCGCCGGGTCCCGCTTGCGGTAGGATGTCAGGGATTCCAGCCGCTTGGCCTGGACCAACTCATAGAGCCATTGGGGGTCCAGGCCCAGTATATCCCCCTTAGGCGCGGAGCCGTCCCACCGCCCCGCGTCCGCCGAGCGGGGATACGCCAGGCGGTCCCGGATTTCCATGTAGGGCCGGCTGTCCAGTTTTATCCGTATCTCTGGATTGCGCCGCTCAAAATCCTGGACCAGCGATTCCAGGGCCTCCGGTTCCAGTTCATCCTGCCACCATTGGGTAAATACCAGGGTTCGGGCGTCCAGGCCGGCGGCCTTCTGTATCCTCCTTCCCGCCAAGGATATGCCCGCCAAAATCAGGGCGAACAGCAGGATCAGTATTCCCGCCGTCAAAAAAAAACGGTCTAAGGCCGCCGTCTGCAGCTTCACCATGAAGAAAACCTCCCGGACTCGACTTTTATCTTCATATATACTATCATTTTTTCCGTTATGACCGGGTTTTTTAAAAAAATATTCCGCCCCGCCCCGCCCCCCAGCCAAGCGCCTGATCCCCACGCGATTGTCTACGAAAACTGGAGCGTTGATTTTTCTAAACCCGAAACCATTCGTTTTCCTATTAAAGCAGAACCGGCCTATGACGCCAAGCTGGAAGCGCGTTCCCTGATGCTGGGGCTCAAGAAACCCAATTGCCTGGCCTGGCTTGAAAACCCCTGGTTCCGCTACCGGGATCAGATCATCGAAGGCCGGATACGGCTGGACCCCCGCGGGGGATACGCGGCGGCGGGTTTTATGTTCCGGGGCCTGGACGAGGGAACCTGCTACGCGGCCCTGGTTTCCAATAGGGGCTGTTTCCGCCTGGACGTCCTGTTGAACGGCCTTCCCCAAACCCTGATCGGCTGGACCGGGCTGCCCGCTCCGCCGGGTACGCCGGATACCAGCCGGCTCCAGATCATCGCCTACGGCAATCACCTCATCCTGCTTATCAACGGCCAATGGGCCGCGGAACTAAACGATCATACCATTCCGGCGGGACGGCTCTCCTTTGCCCTGGCCTCCTATGAAGGGACCGGCCCGGCCAAGCCGGACGGCCCGGGGGGCCTCCGGTATACGGCGGCGGCCTTTCTTGAATCCCTCAGGGTAGAATCCCGGATTGGGGAGGTGGCGCGGGCCTATGAATACTGGACCGGCGCCGCGGCTATCGGCGCTTCAAGCCGGCTGCGCCTGGCCGAAACGTTTACCGCCCAGGGCCGGTATAACGAGGCGCTGCTTCAGTTGAAAAAAGCCTGGAAACAGCCGGAGCGCCCCCAGGAGGCCAAGGAACTGCTCCTGGCCTGCCGGCTGGCCCTCAGCCTGGAACGCTTTGACGAAGCGGAAGCCTATGGAAACGCCTGTATAGCCGCCGCCGAAGGCGATACGGCCGCTGAAGCCCTGATCGAGCGGGCAAGGCTGCTCTATGCGCGGCGGCGTTTTTTAGAACTCAAAACCCACGGCGAAGCCGCGGCGGCCCGCATCCCCCCAAGCCCCATACTTTTAACCCTCTTGGGACACGCCTATAGGGAATTGGGGGACAGGGGCCGGGCGGCGGCGGCCTATGACCGGGCCTTTGCGCTGGATACCAGCAACGGCCTGCCGGCGAAAAACGCGGGGCGGGCCTATGAGTCCCTGGGACAGCCCGGCTTGGCCTTGGACCGGTATCTCCAGGCGGGCCGCGCTTTTTTAGGGGCCGAAGCCTATGAAGACCTGGGGGCCTTGCTGCCGGAATTGCTTGCCCTGGGCCCCGCCCACTGGGAAGCCCGCGGCCTGGAGGGAAAATGGGCCTTTGCCGTTGAACGCTGGGATATGGCCGCAGCGTCATTGGCGCGGGCCGAAGCGCTCCGCCTGGAGGCCGGCGACCGGGCCGAACCAGACCCGGCGGTCTTCTTGCTCCAGGGGCTCCTCCTGGCCCGCCAGGGCCGGCGGGCCGGGGCCCTGCCCCTCCTGGAAGCGGCGGCGGCCCTGCGGCCTGACTATCCCCTGTTCCGTTTTAAGCTGGCGGAAAACCGCTTCCTCCTTTCCGGCAATCCCCATGACGCGGCCCTTTGCGCGGATATTGAAGCGGCCCTGGCCCTGGCCCCTGACGACGGCTGGATTGCCAACCTGGCGGCCCAGATCGCCCTTAGCCGGGGCTGCGCGGAGGAGGCGGCCCGGCATCTGGAGCGGGCGGCCCGCGCGCTGGGAGACCTCCCGGCCATCCAGGTCAACCGGGGGCTTCTGTACAGCTTGCAAGGTTCCCTGGACAAGGCCCTGGAGGCATTGAATTCCCCCGAAGCCGCGGACGCCCAGGGGATCATGGCCAACTGCGCGGGGAACCTCCTCTGCCAGGCCCGCCGTTTTGAGGAAGCCAGCGCCTATTATGAAAAAGCCCTTGCCGCGGACCCGGATAACCAGGAATTTCTGATGAACCGCTCTTCCGCGCTTATGGCCCTGGGACGCTACGGCGCGGCGGATGAACTCCTCGCCCGGGCCCATACCCTCGGCCCCAATCCCGGGGTCCTGGAACGCATTGCCCAGGTGTCCATACAAAAGGGGGAATACCTCAGGTCTGAAACCGCCTGCCGGTCCGCCCTGGACCTGGACCCCCGGCATGTCCCCTCCCTCCTTACCCTGGCCTGGCTCTATGCCGTTAAGGGGCAGCGGGGCGCGGCGGAAGACCTTATCCGCCGGCTGGAGGAACTGCCCTTGGAAGGGGACGCGCTGAAGCGCAGGGAGGACCTTAAAGAGCGGCTGGGGAAGGGCTGATTGCGAACCCGCAGTCCGGCGTCAAGTTAATCAGCGCCCACCCTAGGGCAACGCTGATTAAATCAAGTTTTTAAAAATAGCCCGCGGATTGCGCTGATTACCGGTAACAAAATCTGTGAAAATCAGTGCTAATCCGCGTTAATCCGCGGTCTCTTTTG
>JAITHL010000085.1 GCA_031279975.1 Treponema sp.
GAGAAAATATACGCCCTGAAAAAAGGCTTTTATGTGATTGAGCCGTCGGGGGATACGTTTGCCATTACCGAACCGCAAGGGGATTATTACCCCCATGAATGGTAATTTTTGGCAAGGGCTTTAACCGCAAGCCCGTTCACCTTGTCCGGTATTTGCGGCAGTATCCCGCTTGAACCGCTATAGCCAGTGATATACGCCCCATACTTCGTTTCAATATACTTGAAATTACCGTCTTGCTTTTCCTGCCTCTTATGAGGGGCAGCCGTATAGGTTCCCGCTTTCCGGTCATTACACACATAATCATAGAAGAGATTAGCGCCGGTATCATCCTCGCTGTTATACGGACCTCTAAATACGTCTTTACTAAATAGCGTCTGTCCATAAAGCCGGTTACTTTATGGACAGACCTTGCATTTTCTCGCCTAAGGGCCGCGAAAATGCGTTTTTTAAGGAAGTCTGTCTATAATGTGTCCACATTATAGACAGACTCTCAATAAAAGATTTTTACCAAATGTAACGCTTTTGATAGTGTTGTCGTGGGAAAACGCGCTGGATTCTATTACCGCGGCTCCGTGAATAACAACGCTGGCCAGGTTGTTTTCAGCAAACGCGCTGTTTCCAATAGCGGTAACGCTGTTTGGGATGATAATGCTGGTCAGCTTGTATCCGGAAAACGCGCTCTCGCCAATGGTCTCAACCGTACCGGGGATGGTAACGCTGATCAGATTATTACCGGCAAACGCCTCTTTGCCAATGCCGATAACCGGCTTGCCGTCTATGATAGCGGGTATCACGGCCTCCACGTTTTTCCTGCCCGTATACTTGGTTATGGTTCCATTGCCGTTTATCATAAAATCCATTTCTGTTTGGGCGTACAGGCGCCCCAAGCAGAACAGCGTCATAAAACTAATAAACAATCTTTTGGGAACCTTTAAAAACCAGTTATTTTTAGAGGTTCCCTTGCGGTTTCCCGACCCGCGGGCGCGGACTAAAAGTCCGGAGAAACACGCATTTTTAAGCGGTTCATCGCTAAAAACTGAAGTTTTTAGCGATGCCCTTCTGCTATTCATACAAAACTCCTTCTTTTATTGAGCGGCTGGCGGCTGGCCGGTCATCACGCGCCGGTATACATGGCGCGCCGCCTCATGGAATAACCGCGCTTGCCATAGGACTCCAGGGCCCGCGCTTGCCATAGGACTCCAGGGCCCGCGCTCGCCGCGCTGATTCTCATAGCGGGCGCGGAAGTACGCCAGTTTGCCGCTCTCTTCCGCTGGTACTCCTGGGTCTCCTTTCGGTCGAAACGCCAGTGCGGGTTCCACCGGGCGAGGATTTGGACAAAGCCTCTGGTTTTAATGAAGCAAAATCAATGCTTTATTAGTAACGCGGGGGGCTTATACCGTCTCCGCGCCTTTGCCCTGGCGCATCCATCAGGCCAATGGTCTTGTTGAGCGCCCCGGCCCTGTGTTACTAGCGCCGCATAACGCCAGCCCGGTATTCAGCCCTTCCTCAGCCGGCGCCTGACAGCGCCGCCAAAGCCCGGTCTACCCGGGCCAGGGCCCGGTCTGGCCCCAGGATGCGCAGAGACCCGAAAAGGGGCGGGCTGATCCGCGCGCCGGTAACGGCCACTCGCAGGGGCATCAGCAGATCCCCTAATTTTACCCCCGCTTGGGCGGCCCGCTCCTTAACCAGGGACTCAGCTTCATCCTCCGCGGCTGTTGCAAGGGGGCGGACCAAGTCCCGGCCTATACGAAGCAGACGCAGGGTTTGGGCAAGGTCCGACTTTTTAGGAAAAAATTCCGCCGGCGGCGGCAGGGGCGGTTCGGTAAAGAGGTAGCCTATCTTTTCCGGTATCTCGGCAAGGAGGTTGATCCGCTCCTTGATCAGGGGCATAGCGGCAATGAAGGCGGCCGTTTCTTCCGGCCCAGGGGGGCTGTCCTTGAAAAGGCCCTCCCCAAAAGGCAGGGCCAGGGCCGCCAGTTCAGCGCCGGTTTTACGCCGCAGGTATTGGCCGTTGTACCATTCCAGCCTTTTGTAATCAAAAACCGCCGGGGCCTTGTTGAGTTTCTCCAGGCTGAAATGTTCCGTTAGCTCTTGCAGGGTATAGATGTCCTTTCCCTCTTCATAGGATGCCCCCAGCAGCGCCACATAATTGATAAGCGCCTCGGGCAGGTATCCCTGGCGGCGGAATGCATCCACGCTGGCGGCGCCGTGGCGCTTACTGAGCTTTTTTCCGTCTTGGCCCATCACCATGGGGAGATGGCAAAATTCCGGCGGGTCCCACCCAAAGGCCCGGTAGAGGATCGTATGGAGGGGCGTTGAGGGAAGCCATTCCTGGGCCCGAAGCACGTGGCTTATGCCCATCAGATGATCATCCACCACATTGGCCAGGTGGTAGGTGGGAAACCCGTCGGATTTCAACAGTACCGGATCGGGATTGATGTCTTCGTTCTTCCAGGTAATCGTTCCCAGGAGGCGGTCGGTATATTGAGTAAAAAGAGCCGCCCCCTCCGGGTCCTGAAGGGGAATTTTGAGCCGTATAGTGTAGGGGTCCCCTCCGGCGGCCCGGCGTTTCGCCTCGTTTAGGGGAAGGTCCCGGCAGCGCCGGTCATAACCGCTTTGCAAGGCCCCGCCTTCCCTGGCCGCCGCTTCCTGCGCCTTTCGCAGCGCTTCCAGCCGTTCGTTGCCGCAAAAGCAGTAATAGGCCCCGCCCTGGCCGGCCAAGTCATGGGCGTATTGCCGGTACAGGGAAAAGCGCCCGGACTGAATATAGGGTCCCCGCGGCCCCCCCGTATCCGGCCCCTCATCCCAGCGGATTCCCAGCCAATTGAAGGTATCGTAGAGGTTTTGCGTAAAGGCCGGGTCGCTGCGGCTTCGGTCCGTGTCCTCCAGGCGGAGGATGAAAGCGCCCCCGGCTGAACGGGCAAAGAGATAGTTAAACAGGGCGGTCCGTACGCCGCCGATATGCTGGAGCCCCGTCGGCGAAGGGGCGTAACGGGTTCGTATGCCCGCGGATTTATGGGTATCCATAGTATTTCCCCCAATTTCCCCGCCGGTCAGCCTGGTCCCGGACGCCTTCCCGGTCCCGGTCCGCCAGGGTTTCCCGCAGGAGCCGTATAAAATCCCGCCGTCCCACCGCCGTCCCCCCCAGGCTTTGCAGATGGGGCGTGGGAACCTGGCAGTCAATAAAGGCCAGGCCGTCTTGAAAGAGGAGCCGGGCCAAGGCGAGGAAGGCCGCTTTTGAGGCGTTGGCCCGCCGGGCGAACATGGACTCCCCAAAAAAGACCTTCCCCAGGCGCATACCATAACAGCCCCCCGCCAGTTCCCCGTCCTGGTAACTTTCCGCCGAATGAACCCAGCCCAGGCGGTGCATCCTTTCGTATGCGGCGATAATATCGCCGGTAATCCAGGTCCCCTCTTGGCCGGGGCGGGGCATTGCGGCGCAGCCCCGTATGATCGCGGGAAAATCCCGGTCCAGGGCTATTTCAAAATCCCCCCGTTTCAGCGCCCTTTCCATGGAAGCGGAAACGTGGAGTCCCTGGGGCAGTATGATAAACCGGGGGTCCGGCGACTGCCACAGGATGGGGTCTTCCTGGTTATACCAGGGAAAAATTCCCTGTTCATAGGCGGAAAGGAGCATCCCCGGGGACAAGTTGCCCCCCAGGGCAACAACGCTCCCCCCGGCTTCCTCAGCCTGGGGGAAACAGAAGCGTTCATACTCCATAAGGTAGGGAAAACGCGGATCCGGCCCCGCGCCGGGACCAGGGCGCCGCCGCTGCCCCACCGGCCTAAGCCTCCGGCTGCGCTGTTTCGGAACTGGTAATTTCAATGCAATATTCCCCTTCCCGCCAATCCACCTGGGCCGATCCGCCGGAACTGAGGCGTCCAAAGAGCACCTCATCCACAAAGAAGGTTTTGATCTTATCTTCAATTATTCTGCCCGCGTTACGGGCTCCGAATTCCCGGCTGTACCCGTCCTGGGCAAGCCGCGTTACACAGGCGCTGGTTGTTTTCAGGGTAACTTGTTTTTCCGCCAGCTGCTCCCGGAAGAGGGCCAATTCTTTTTGAACGATGGATACCATCATTTCCTGGGACAAATGCCCGAAACACACCACGCTGTCCAGGCGGTTCCTGAATTCAGGGGTAAATATCCGTTCCACCGCGGAATTCACCTCCGAGTCCCCGGCAACGCGCTCGCCGAATCCGATAAGGCTTTTGCCGATATCCCGGGCCCCGGCGTTACTGGTCATGATGAGCACCACATTCCGAAAATCCGCCTTTCTGCCGCTATTATCCGTTAGGGTGGCGTAGTCCATAATCTGCAGCAATATATTGTAAATATCTGGATGGGCCTTCTCGATTTCGTCCAGCAGCACCACCGCGTGGGGCTGTTTCCGGATCGCGTCGGTCAGCAGCCCCCCCTCCTCATACCCCACATAGCCCGGGGGGGAGCCGATAAGCCGGGAAACGGTGTGCTTTTCCTGGTATTCGCTCATATCAAACCGGTGCATGGTAACCCCCAAGATATCCGCCAGGCTCCGGGCCAGTTCGGTCTTCCCCACCCCGGTGGGTCCCACAAAGAGAAAATTGGCCACCGGTTTATCCCCTGAGCGGAAGCCCGCCCGGGACCGTTTTACCGCCCGGACCACCGCGCTTACCGCCTCGTCCTGGCCGAAGATGCGGGTCCGCAGCTGGTCTTCCAGGAAGCGGAGTTTATCCTTTTCGCTCTCCCCAACCGAGCGTTCCGGTATCCGGGCGATCCGGGATACCACGGTTTCGATCAGGGGAAGGCCGATGCCGATGATCTCCACCGATCCTTCCTGAACGGAAACGCTGGGGCCGGAAGATTTTTTTCCCGCCTCTTGAACAGCGGCTGGGGGAGCTTCCTGATCAGAGCGGGCATCCGCGCCGCCGTCTGTTTGGTCCCGCTTAAAAGCCTCGATCCGGGCAAAGGCCCCGGCCTCATCGATCACGTCAATGGCCTTATCGGGCAGGCGCCGCTCGGTGATGAACTGCGCGGCAAGCCGCACCGCCCCTTCCACCGCGTCGTCGCTGTAGCGGACCTGGTGGTACTCCTCGTATTTCGGTTTTAAGCCCTGAAGGATGGCCACGGCATCCGCCTCGCTGGGCTCGTTAATATCGATTTTTTGGAAACGCCGGGATAAGGCCCGGTCCTTATCGAAGAATTTTCCGTATTCCTCATGGGTGGTAGAGCCTATGCACCGGAGCCTTCCTGAGGTTAGGGCCGGCTTGAGGAGGTTTGAGGCGTCCAGCGCTCCCCCGGAAACCGAACCCGCCCCCACTAGGGTGTGAATCTCATCGATAAACAGGATGGCCCGCTGTTTTTTGAGCATCTCCTCCACCACCCGTTTGATCCGCTCCTCGAAATCCCCCCGGTATTTGGTCCCCGCCACCAGGGCGCCCATGTCCAGAGAAAATATGGCAAAGTCCTTGATGGTGGGGGGGACCTCCCCCCGGACTATGCGCTGGGCAAGCCCTTCGGTAATGGCGGTCTTTCCCACCCCCGAATCCCCCACATGGACGGGGTTGTTTTTCAGCCGCCGGCAAAGCACCTGCACCGTCCGGTCCAGCTCCGCTTCCCGCCCGATAACCGGTTCCAGTTTGCCCTCCCGGGCCAGGGCGGTCAGCTCCGTGGCGTAGCGTTCCAGGGCGCTCTTTTTGCCCCCTTTGCCCTTTTGGGCCGCATCCCCCGGCGTATAGGCGGAGGCGCTTTCTTCCGCGCCCTCCGGATCGCCAAAATGGACGGCGGCGGCGGATTGTTTCCCCAGGCTGGACCCTTCCGCCTCGCCGTCGAAACTATGGGATATGCTTTCCAGGAGTACCAGCCGGGTGATGCCCGCCTTGCGCAGGTAATAACTGCAATAGTTCCGCTCCTCGTCATACAGGGATACCAGAATATCCGCCACTTCCAGCGTTTCCTTTTGGGAATTTTGGATGTGCATAACCGCCCGTTCCAGAACGCTTTGAAACCCGACGGACTGGGTCGGCTCGATATTATCCAGCACCGGAACCTTTTGCTCAAAAAAATGTTCCATCCCCAGTTTCAACTGATCCAGATTCGCGCCGCAGCCGGAAAGGATGTGCTGCACATCATCAAAGGCTAGGGCGGCGTAGAGTATGTGTTCCGGGGTTAGATACTCGTGGTTTCTAATTTTCGCCTCATTATAAGCGGCGTTGATAATGGCCTGTACGTGACGGCTTATTTTCATACACGTGCTCCTCACTTCTAATGTAATTCCCGGCGTCCGGTAAAAACAACCCGGCCCGCTCAAAGCGGAGCCCGCCGGCCCGGTTTACGCCGGTTCGATCAGGCAGCGCAGGGGAAATTCATGTTCCCGGGCTATACTGTGGACCTGGGCCGCCTTGGTTTGAGCAATATCCCAGGGGTAGACCCCCACGGTTCCCCGGCCCTTCCGGTGTACATCCAGCATAATATGGTTTGCGTCTTCATAATTTTTATGGAATATCCGCATGAGAATTTCTACGACAAATTCCATGGTCGTATAATGGTCGTTCAAAAGAATGACGCGGTATTCTTCCGGTTCTTTGACCCGTTCTTCCGGCCTGGAAGCGAATTTGGTTCCAATTCCCATATAGTTCCGCCTACCCTGAGCATATCTGATTACCCCTAAGAAGACAAGGGATTAACAAGGCGGAATATACGGGCCTGCGCCCGGCCTTACCCGCCCAGGGGCTTTTGCAAAGGGCGTTTTTGGTGCTAGACTAGACCGGGAGGGCGGATGCGTATCCTGTCTTGGAATGTTAACGGTATCCGGGCCGCGGAAAAACGGGGTTTTGTTCAGTGGCTGCAAGATGAATCGGCGGATGTGGTGTGCGTTCAGGAAACCAAGGCCCATCCCGGCCAGTTGTCCGAAGACCTGCTCCGTCCCTGGGATAAAACGGGCGCGCCCTACTTTTCCTATTGGGCCGCCGCCAAACAACGGGGGTATTCGGGAACCGGGATTTACAGCAAGACCGAACCGCTGGAGGTGCGGGGCCTGGGGATTCCGGCCTTTGATGATGAAGGGCGGGCCCTTGCGGCGGACTTTGGGAACCTTGTCCTGATCTGCGCCTATTTTCCCAATTCCCAGGACAAGGGCGCCCGGCTGGGGTATAAACTCGATTTTTGCGCCGCCATGCTTGAGTTCTGTAATACGCTGGTCAAAGCCGGCAGGCGCTTGGTCCTCTGCGGGGATTACAATATCGCCCATACCCCGATTGATCTTGCCCGGCCCGGTGAAAACGAGGAAACCCCGGGCTATCTTCCCGAAGAGCGATCCTGGATGGACGCCTTCATTGCCGCGGGATACATCGATACCTTCCGGCATTTCCGGCCCGGCGAGGGGGGGCATTACACTTGGTGGTCCTACCGGACCAAGGCCCGCGAGCGGAATATCGGGTGGCGGATTGACTACCATTGCGTGGACCGGCGCTTTATAACCCAGGTACGGCGCTCGGTAATCAGGCCGGAGGTGTATGGTTCCGATCATTGCCCGGTAGAGTTGGAGTTGACATGGCCGTAAAAAAATTATCAGAAAGGAAAATTCAAAAACTGCATAAGGCGCTTGACGCCTTTATCGAGCGGCAAACGGATGATTTTTCCCTGTCCGGCCTTTTCAAAAGCCCGGGAATACAGGCGGATAAGGACTTTACCGCCCTTACGGCGGAATCGGCGGTTCAGGAATTGCAATCGACCCGCCTGGTTTTTACCAAGGACGGGAAGCTGTTTAAACCCCGGCAGGCGTTTTTCCACGGGTCCCGTTTTATTATTTCCCTCACGGAAGAGGAAATCCTCAGCCGTATTTTAATCCCCGGGCACCGGTTCCTGCCCTTCCATTCCGGCGGGGTGGACCCCTGGAACTGCGTCCTCCTCCTGGAGGGGGAAAAGCTCCCGGTAAAAAGCATACGGAAACCCATCAATTCCCTGCCCATATACTACACCTTGCTGGGCTGGGAAAACGCCCCCTCCCTTTTTATGGCCGATCATGAGGAAAACCGGGATATCTTCGACACCATGGAGCATACCGGGGAGAAAAAGGCCCTCATAACGGTCTTTGACCTTGACCGCGCGCTGCAAGACCCCCGCTACGCCCCGGGAACCCGGCTGCTCTGCGAAGTGCTGGATTGGCGCCGCGGCGTTTTTTCCCTGAGCTTCCTGCCCAAGGACGACGGCCTGGGACCGCGGAAACCAGTCTGGGCCCGCAAAATGGAAAAGGGCTTCCGGGAAACCTTCGACCTCTACGGGCTCAACCTGCCTATTTTTGAACAGATCGCCTACGGCTACTTTCACGCGGGCGCCGAGGTCTTGAAAAATCCGCCCCTCCATTTCGGCGGGCTGCTCCACGCCTCGGACCGCTTATACCTCGTGTCCCTCGGCATGGAATCCCGCCTCTGGCATGAGCAGACCCTGACCATGTCCGTCATTGCCCCCTGGGAAAAGCGGGAAGCGCGCTACAACCCCGAATCCTTCCCGGAGGTCCTGGAGGCATCAGGCATTTTACGGAAAGAAGCGGAACTGGAAGCCTATATCCGGGAAGAACTCTTCCAGCGGCGGGGGGCCTGTGAAGACCCCGGGGAGTTAGGCCGGAGGGTGCTGGAGCGGATCAAGCAGGGGGAAGAATTCGCCTTCGCCGGCGAAATATTGGAACATGCCTTTAACCGGCATTTTAAGCGGCTCGTCAACCGGGTTATCCGGCGGTATAACTATTTCGCGGACCAGGATGTTCAGAAAATCCGCTCGCAAATTCTCCTTACCCTGGATGATTATTATGCCTGGCTCCACGGCCTGGATGCCTTTGACGCCGTTGATCCCAGCCAAATTCAACTGCAAACCTTCGCGGAAACCGCGCAAACCATTTCCTTCCTCGCCGGGTTTTTGGAACCCCTGAATGAGGGGGGCGGTTCAGAGGAGGAAACAAAAACCCTGACCAGCTACCTTCCCCAGATGCAACAGAACCTGGAGGATATGCGGATAGAAATAAGCGGCGAGCTGGAACAACTCGCCGCGAAGGTAAAAAAGGCGCCGCCCCCGTTTACCCTGGTCCGGCCCGGCTCTCCCGCGCCCAAACCAGAAGGGCCGTCCCGGAAGGGACGGGAGATACTCCAATTCAGGAAGCCCGCGCCCCCTCCCCCGGCCCCGGGGGTAAAGGCGTATACCATGAAGATAAGCCTCCGGGATATACGCCCCATGATCTGGCGGACCTTTCTGGTTCCCGGCGGCCTGCGCCTGAACCAATTCCACGGCATACTCCAGGCCGTCATGGGATGGGATTATAAGCACGCCTATGAATTTTGCGTCAACAACCAGCGCTACAACGAACTCAATTTGCCGGAAGAAACGGAGGAGGTCCTGGACGCCCGCGGCTGCGCCCTGGACAGTCTGGGCTTGCGGGAAAAACAGCGCTTTATCTACACCTATGATTTTGGGGATAACTGGGAACATGAAATTCTCGTATCAAAAATAGACCTTCTTGATCCGGACGGGGGGGGCGGGCCGGAGCCGGTTTGCCTGAAAGGGCAGCGGGCCTGTCCGCCGGAGGACTGCGGCGGCGTTTGGGGCTATAGGCAATTGCTGGAAGACCTTGCGGCGCCCCGGGACAAGCGCCGGGAGGGCCTTGCGGTCCCGCAGGACTATGACCCGGAAGCCTTCAGCGTGGCGGCGGTTAACCGCGCTATTGCCAAAGCCGCCGCCTTTGAGCGGGATAGGGGTGCTGAGGATGAAGATGAAAATGAAGATTAAATACAACGCCCCCACGGCGCTTACCTTTACCTTTATCAGCGCGCTGGCGCTGCTCCTTTCCGTCAAGGGCCTGTTCCCTTCCCTTACCCCGGCCTGGTTCACGGCGGGCGGCAGGGGAAGTTTTTCCCCCGCCAGCCTCCGCGGCTGGATTACCCTGTTTACCCATGTGCTCGGCCATAGGGACCTGGACCACCTGCTCTCCAACTGCTCGCTGATCCTCTTGCTGGGGCCCATACTGGAGCTTACCTACGGTTCCCTCAGACTGCTGCTGATGATACTGATCACCGCGGGGATTACCGGCGCCCTCAACGCGCTTCTCTTTCCCACAGCCCTCCTGGGCGCGTCGGGGGTGGTCTTCATGATGATACTGCTGGCCTCGTTTACCAACTTTAAAAAGGGGGAGATTCCCCTCACCTTTATTCTGGTTGTGGCCCTATACCTGGGCCGGGAGATTGCCGCTTCCATCCGGTCGGACAGCGTCTCCCAGTTTGCCCATATTATGGGTGGCCTGTGCGGCAGCCTGTTCGGGTTTTCCCGCCCCCGTCAGCGCGGAACGCCCCTTCCTAAGGAAGAACCCTTTGCCGGGCCGCCGGAGGACGGGCTGTGAAAAAGGAATTTCTCCCCTATACTACGGTACGAAACAACGCGCTCAAGCTGGCCCGCCGGATATATGAGGACGGGTTTATCCCTGATGTTATCTACGTCTCCCTGCGGGGCGGGGCCTATTTGGGGAATGTGATCAGCGAGTACTTCAAATTTATCCTGAAAGCGGGGGAACGGCCGGTGTACTACGCCGCCGTGGTGGCCCGTTCCTATACGGGGGTGGGGGAACCGGAACAGATCCGGATAGAGGGCTGGACCTACGACCCGGAATATTTGCGCACAGGGGACCGGGTGCTCCTGGTGGACGACATATTTGATACAGGCCGCACCATCAACTGTCTTGCCCAAATCATACTGGAAAAGGGCATACCCCGGAAGGATATTAAAATCGCGGTGCATGATTACAAGTATTTTTTCGATAAGCCCAGCCAGCTCCCCGTCCAGCCCGATTATTGGTGCCGGAAACACGAGCTTTCCCTGCGTGAGGAAGAGCGGTGGATTCACTATGAAAGCCACGAGCTGGCGGGCCTGTCGGACGCGGAATTGGAGGAGCGTTACTATCGTGAAGACCCCGGCCTGCGGGATGTCTTCCGGTGATCTGCGGCTTTGACGAAGCCGGACGGGGGGCCTTGGCCGGCCCGGTTTGCGCCGCGGCGGTGATACTTTCCCCGGACTTTCCCATCGAGGTCCTGGGGGATTCAAAAAAACTCAGCCCCCTCCAGCGGGAAAAGGCGGCGGGCCTCATCTATCAGCAGGCCCCCGCCTGGGGCATAGGCTGGGCTTCGGCGGCGGAGATTGACGCCCTGAACATCCTGCGGGCCTCCCTCTTGGCCATGGAGCGGGCCTATGACGCCTTGCTTTGCTTTGACGCCCAGGGCCTTGCGCAAAGGCCGGACCTGGAAGGGATAGCGGACGGCTCCCATACCCCCCGGGTTTCCTGTAACTGCCGCGCCCTGGTAAAGGCGGACGCCTCGGTTCCCGAGGTGATGGCCGCGTCCATTCTTGCTAAAACCGCCCGGGACCGGATGATGGTCCGGTATTCCTGGCTGTATCCCGAATACGGCTACGCAAAGCATAAGGGCTACCCCACCCTGGAACACCGGGAACGGTTAGAGCGCCGCGGCCCTTCCCCTATACAGCGGACGACCTTTACCGTTAAGGGATCTCGGGCCGGAGAAGCGCCCCGCGATCCAGGAACCGGAAGAAAAAACGCATTGTCCAATGGGGAAAACGAGGCAAAGCGCTAGGGAAGCGCTGGTTATATAGGACGCTGGAAAAATGCGCCGCAAAATAAGGGCCTGAAATTCAGGCGGAGCATGAGCGCCAAGAGTTTCCCGCGGCGCTATTCAAAGAATTCCCCGATGCCATATAACGGGGCGGCGAAGGCCGCATAGTACTTCTTCGGCCTCTCTTTTTTACCCCGGATGGTTTTTTACGGGTCTGTAGAGGTTTTTTTGCGGCAAACTTGACAATTTCCCGTTTATGACCGCGTAGGGCGTTTTTCTCCAATTGGCGGGTAGTATGAGGCATTGCGGAGGCTTGAAACTCCCGTAAATTCCGCTAAAATACCCCTATGACAGGGGCGGCCAATGGCGATTTATGACAATATTAGACTTGTTGCGAAATTCATTAGGAAGCTCAAAGTTACAAATTCCAGCAATGAGATTAAACCGCGGCCCGAACCGCTTTTGCCGATCGCTATAACGATCCGCCACAATTTTGAGCCGCTTGATAAAGCCAATCATCTGTTCATTTGTGACGCGCCCGCTTGAAACTTCGCGGTTTCCACGCTTATCAGCGGCGGTCAACGGGTTCTTTTTCGCCCGTTTTTTTGGCAAGACAGAATTGGCGTGAATTTTGGCAATCCCTTGATGCCCGGCGCCGGCTTCAAGCTCCGTTTCTGGCCTAAGACGCGCTTTGGATTCCTTGAAAAGCCGGAAATCATGCCGCTTCCCGTTGGTGAAGGCCGTGCGAATGACGGAGCGGCCCGCCTTTTCAAGGCGCGCCGCTTCTTCTTGCCGGAATACCAAAATTTTCGCCCCTTTTGGGACGCTCGACCGGCGTTTCAGCCGCGCCGGTAAGGGCTGCCCCAAAAATAACAACTACACACCGTAATGCCTAAAAACAAAACCTAGCCGAAAAAGCGGATGCCTAAAAACTAAAAACCTAGCCCAAAGTACACTGGTTGCTATGAGGTAACCAAGTGAAACACAAAGGACTAGG
>JAITHL010000136.1 GCA_031279975.1 Treponema sp.
CCAGTGCGCCGTTATTTCTAATTCCTTGTAATATAAGAAATTAACTTGCGGCCATTCTCCAGGGCTGAAATCGTAATTCGTTACAGCATAACGAGTTAGCATACATGGCGCGCTGGCCCCGCGCTGTTTTGGGGAAGCGCTTGACTTCTTCCGGGGTGGAGGCGCATAATGGGCCCATGAATATCCTATCAGCAGCGGCGGGCCGGGGCCGGTATGAAAAATAAACGGTTATTACCAGGAATGTCCGGCATTATGGCGGCGGCATTGGCGGTTCTGTGCATCGGCTGCGCGGATGTACAAGAAATAACCGGAGAGGTCGGCATACTTTCCCAAAAGGCCGATCCGGTTGACCGGGTTACGGCGCAAAAAACAAACAACGGCGAGCATGTCATACTAACCTGGTATGCCGTTGACAATGTGGAAACCTACCGTCTCTATATCCAAGAGGGAGACAAAAAGACCATCCTGCCCGGGAGCGCTTGGCAAATCGCGGCGCAAAACGAAAAGCGCTATGCCAATGACGGCGCTGAATCGGACAATACTGATATTGACTGGTGGTCGGCCCGCATCCCCGTGGCGCAAGGTATCGCGGGAAAGCGCTACCGCTTCGGCGTCCGGGTCCATGATTTTGACAGCCGCGTCTCTGATATTGTTTGGTCGAATTATAGCGCCTTTTAACCAGTAACCGCGAACCCGGCCTTGACTATTTTTTAAGGCCCTGGTATCCTGGCGTTTATTGGAGCGGTGTCCGAGCGGTTTAAGGAGATGGTTTCGAAAACCATTGAACTCTTGCGGGTTCCGGGGGTTCGAATCCCCCCTGCTCCGGAAGGGCAAAGCTAGGCCCCGCTTGAATGGGAGAGATGACCGAGCGGCCGAAGGTGCGCGATTGGAAGTCGCGTGTACTCCTAAAGGGTACCGAGGGTTCAAATCCCTCTCTCTCCGTAATGCCCGGCAGGGCGCCAGAGGAATCATAAGGAAGGTTGCTATGTCACGGACCTGCGATATATGCGGAAAACACACCATCACCGGCAATGCGGTAAGCCACGCAAAAAACCGGACCCGCCGGACCTGGAAACCCAATCTAAAGAAGGTTCAGACCATAGTGGGTGGAACAGCGGTAACGTTGAAAATATGTACCCGCTGTCTCAAAAGCGATTTTATCACCAAAAAAGTATAGGACTTATCCCGGCGTAAGCGCTGGTTTATTCAATCGAGATTGCGAACCGAAGGTCCGCAATCAGCGCCGTTGTAGGTAAGCGTTGCATAATGGGGTGAAGCAAATGGGGTTGCGGATATAAGAGCCTATAATCGGGCGGGAGGACCCGCGTCGAACCGGCGGTTCGCAATCCGTAGACCCTTCTGATACTACCCTCGCAATCAGCGCCGCCTTTGTTTTATACAAGCCGGATTTCCTGTTCGTCAAAGGCGGGCGCCATAAGCGCGGTTTCAAAGCTGTGGTTTTCTCTAAACGCTTGACAGTAGGCGGCGATCTCTTGGTGGGAATGATCATGGGATAGGTGGGTCAGGTACACCTGCCGGGCCTTAAGTTCAGCCCCCAGGCGCAGGGCCTGCTCAAAGGAAAAATGGGTTTCATGGGGCCGCATCCGCAGTCCGTCGATGATAAGAACATCCGGCTCGTTTGCCAGGGGCCGGGATGCGCGGGGAAGCGCGCTGGTATCGGTCAGGTAGACTGCGGAAACCCGTTTGCCCGGCAAGGCTTCATCGATTCTCCAGCCTAAAATATCGAGCGTTCCATGTTTAACCGGAATGGGGGTAACTGCCAGGCCGCCGATGTTCAGCCGGGGGGGAATGAGCAGCGGTTCAAGGCGGGGCTTGCCGCCTCCCCGCTGGGTTTCATGAAACACATAGGAGAAACGTTCCCGCAGTTCCTTCAGGGTAGCTTGGTTGGTATACACGGGAATGGGATGCTCCCGGCAAAGGGGCCTAATATCATCCAGCCCGTGGAGATGATCCGCATGGGCGTGGGTAAGGAGTATGGCGTCCAGCCGGCGTATCCCCGCCCGCACCAGTTGCAGCCTGAACTCAGGCCCCGTATCAATCACCACCCCTTCGCCCCCTTCCCCCGCCAGGTACAGGGATGATCGCATCCGTTTATCCCGCGTATCCGGGGAGCGGCAAACCAGGCAGCCGCAGCCGATTACTGGAATCCCATAGGACGTTCCAGAGCCGAGAACGATAAGTTTCATGCTTGCAGTATGCGGATATTCCTCCGTGTTGGATACCTCCCCCAAGCGCCAAGTCCAAAAATACGGGCCGCTTTTTTCTGACTTGAGTTTGACCGGCCTGCCGTCGATATAAACCGCCGTCGCTTTTGGCGGCTTGGCTGCCAAAAGCCTGACCGCTGATTTCTGGCGGTAGCCGGTGAGCCGGACCAATTTATCGAGCAAAGCCTGTTTGCCTTTTTTCGTTGCCGTGTGGTAACGGGGCCGGTATTCCCCCGTTACAGCCTGTCTCTCGCGCATAGTTAACCCCATTCGGACGCCCTCCTTCAGGTGTCCTTACTATAATTTGAGTAACATCTTCGGTGGTGATCCACAAAGCATGACAGCTAATTCGTTATTTGATAATGAGTTACGATATGGATAAAATTTTCTCGACTTAGCCGTAGCCAAAATATCCATTTTTACAGCATATTAGAGCCATTTTAGAACAAAATTACGGCACACTTAGAGTAAATCCACTTGACAATTCTTATAAATTATGGGTACGCCGGATTCAACCGGCGAGTGCGACACCTGTATGACGGCTCAAAACCTCGTATGGCGTACGAAAGCCTAAACACTTCACCGGCATCGCGTTAATCTTACGCGGCACCTTATCAAGCTCCGTTTTTTTAGCCAATCCCCAATCATGCTTTTCCGGAAAAAATCTTCCCGGGATTCCGTTCCGGTTCTCTATGCTCCCCACGGATACTTCGTATCCGGCTCCCAACGGTGATACGGCTTACAAAAATATGATGCCGTTCCAAGCGCCGCGTCTATCCTCCCGCGCGGCGCGTTCTCAAGCCCGTTGTCAAACGTAATTGTTTTTAACAGCGTCCGGGGAAACGCGCCCAAGGCAAGAACCGCCGCCCGGAGCGTCTCCTCAGCCGTTTTTTCCTTGAGCTTTACCGCGATGTAATAACGGTATTTGCGCTCCGCAAATACCGCCGCCGCCGCTTTGCTCCGCCGGGAAAC
>JAITHL010000236.1 GCA_031279975.1 Treponema sp.
AACCCATTTTCCCCGATATTTCTCCGCCACCACTTTGTCATTCCCAGCGGGTGGAGTGTTTGGCGGCGGATTCTCCGTGGTATCAGTGGGGCACCCAGTCATCAAAACCCCCGCAACAGACATTGTCACAAAAATCCCCATCAACACAAGCTTATTCATATCAGAACTTCCTTTTTTTGGTGTTTAAGGTCTCCACAATCGACTATTTAAAAGTCTCATACGAAACTTTATTTTTATATTAACCTTAGATTTTAACTAAGGACAAAATCCCTTCAATTACAGTGTCTTCATATTTATCTTTCAATTTATCTATCTTATTGTTGATAGAAAGAGATTCCCAATAAACTTTGTTGTTTCTCCGGTTCTTATCCAAATTTCCATTTATCAGCTTATTAAGCGATTTTCTTACTTCGTCATGGTATATGGCCATATACTCAATAAACTTTGGTATTGAAAGTTTTATCAGCTTTCTTTCGAAATCACCGTGATAGACGATTCTTTTCTCAATCAAATCCTGTTTTATATATTTCAGTTCGTAGGGGTCCTTCAAGATAAAACTGACATATTTTTGGTCTTCGGATAATTCAAAGGGTATCTCTCCGTTTTCAAAGTAACTTGCTATGATACGGGCAATATTATTCTTATTTCCGTAACGCTCTGCAAACTCTATTTTTAGTTTCCGGGCCTTTGTTTCGCTTATCCGGTATTTAACCGCAAGCTTCTCCTCTCCGGCTTCTATATCGTTTCCGTTATGATAGATGAGAAAGAACGAGAGAATGACTTCAATCTCCGCGGGGCGCATAATTCCAAAGGGGATGCGACTAAACTCGTTTGTCAGCCACATTTCATTGGGAATGATGTAATCTTCCTTTTTCATAGTCCAATTCCTTCATTCTCAAACTTCAAATTATCTTTTTTGGTCATTAAAGAGGAAACTTCCCTCCCCACAAAATTTTTCATAGTATAAACTTTCTCTCCAATCCGTAACAAAGTTTCTTTCCCTTCGGCGTCCAATTCCTTATAATTCTTACTGAATTTATCAACATTACGCTCCCTCAAAATGACCCCTCCTTTAGACCCTTGATAAATCATCATAAAAATTTATCATGGGTCTGTCAAGAAATTTTCCACAAAAAATTAAAAAATAATCAAAAATTTGCCGGAGTGTCTACTTTATCATACACTTTCGGGGTCATTAGACGTGTTCCAAACCCCGGTTGGTTTCGGAACACGTCCTGCGGTTTCTCAGGCTAAAGCCTTGTGAAACCGCGTTTTTAAGCGGAAGCTGTTCTGAAACTGAAGTTTCAGAACAGCTCTAGTGGTACGCGGGCATCTTTGGGGAAATCTCCACGGAAATCGCCGGCGCGGACGGCCTGGGAAACACGGCAAACTTCCCGAACCCCAGGGCCAGCGGGGGGTCCGGGGGGCCTTTCGGCCTCCCGGCGGGGGTTCCGGGGGCGGCGCCCCCGTCCCGCGCAAGCGATTGAAGCGGAAAGCGCGGTTTTTGCGGGGCAAGAATGCGCCCAAAAGTTTATACGCGCCCGCCCTGGCGCCGCCGAGCTTTACAGCGCCGCGGCGGTTTGTTAAAATTAAGTACATACCTTGAGTTGGGGAGATGGAAACTATGATGACCATAGGGGAACTGAAAAAATTTGCCGCCCGCATACGGCTTGAAACGGTTGGCTGCATCGGCAGCCGGGGTTTCGGCCATATCGGCGGCGCCTTGAGCGTGGTGGAAGCCCTGGCGGTGTTATACGGCGGCGTCATGCGGATCGATCCGAAACAGCCTGATTGGCCGGACCGGGACAAGCTGGTTATGTCCAAGGGGCATGCGGGGCCCGCCCTGTACGCGGCCTTGGCCCTCAAGGGCTATTTCCCCCTGGATCTGCTCAAAACCCTGAACAGGCCGGGAACCACGCTGCCCAGCCATTGCGACCGGAA
Organism: Treponema sp.; assembly: GCA_031279975.1. Classification (GTDB taxonomy): domain Bacteria; phylum Spirochaetota; class Spirochaetia; order Treponematales; family Breznakiellaceae; genus JAITHL01. The sequence continues at coordinate 1,942 of JAITHL010000236.1, forward strand.
CTTGACCCCGGGCATCGATATGACCACCGGGTCTCTGGGGCAGGGGGTGTCCGCCGCCATCGGCCTTGCCCTGGCCCAGCGGATGGACGGGCGGAACAGCCGCACCTACCTGATCACCGGCGACGGGGAACTGAACGAGGGGCAGGCATGGGAGGGCGCCCTGTTCGCCCCCCAGCAGAAGCTGGCCAACCTTGTTTGGCTGGTGGACTATAACCGGAAACAGCTTGACGGTTCTACCGAAGAGATTATCGATCTGGGGGATTTGGGGGCAAAATTTACCGCCTTTGGCTGGCATACCTTGAGCGTCAACGGCAATGAGGTGGAAGCCCTCAGCCGCGCCCTGGAAGAGGCGGGGCGGGAACGGGAAAAACCCGTCTGCCTCATCCTGCATACCACGAAGGGCGCGGGGATTCCCGCGGTGGAAGCGATAGAACTCAACCACCATCTGGTATTTGAGGGGGAATTGTACGAACAATCCCGGACCTATATGGAACAGGTCTTGGGGGAACTCGAATCCCAATATCCTGGGGAAGCGAATGGGGGAAAAGCATGATCGTATACGACGGCGCGCTTGATACTGAGGCGTATAAAAATGTTTTTGGCCGGGTTATGGAACAGCTTGCCGCGGAAGACCCGGATGTGGTGTACCTGGACGCGGACCTGATGAATTCCATCGGGACCCGGGGGTTCTGGAAGCGGAATAAAAGGCAGGCCGTCAACTGCGGCATTGCCGAGGCGAATATGATAGGCATTGCCGCGGGGCTTTCGGCGGCGGGGAAAAAGCCCTATGTCCATACCTTCGGCCCCTTCGCGTCCCGCCGTTCCTATGACCAGAGCTTTCTTTCCGTGGCCTACGCGGGGAACAGCGTCCGTATCTTCGGGTCCGATCCGGGAGTAACCGCCGCCTTTAACGGGGGAACCCACATGCCCTTTGAGGATATGGCCCTCATGCGGGCGGTCCCGGGCGCTACGGTAATCGACATAAGCGACGGGGCCCAGCTGGAACAGATGATGCGCCTAACCAAGGACCGGCGGGGGCTCACCTATATCCGAACCACCCGGAAGTCCTATCCCCGGATATACAGCGCGGATCACCCCTTTACCATTGGGAAGGGGGAGCTGCTGCGGGACGGCGGGGATATTACCATCATCGCCTGCGGGCTCATGGCGGGGGAGGCCCTGCAAGCCGCCGGGCTCCTCCAGGCGCGGGGCATACAGGCCCGGGTGGTGGATATGTTCACCGTGAAGCCCCTGGATACGGAACTAACCCTCCGCTGCGCCCGGGAAACCGGGGCGGTTCTTACCACGGAAAACCATAACATCATCGGCGGCCTGGGGGACGCGGTAGGCGCGGCCATCCTGGAAAGCGGCCTGCCGGTCAAAACGGCCAAGCACGGGGTGCGGGATGAATTCGGTTCCGTGGGCCCCCAGGATTACCTTCAGGAACGCTACGGCTTAACCGCCGCCCGGATAGCCGGGGCCGCCGAGGCCCTGTTGCAATCGAAGCCGCGCGCATAGGCCGCCTGGGGAAGCGCCGGCCGCGGCGCGGGTATTGCCAAGGGGTCCGCGGATTGCGCGGATTAACACAGTCCGCGGATTTTCACTGATTGTAACATCCGTGAAAAACCGCTCAATCCGATGCCCCTGGCAAAAATGGAGGGCAGCGCAGAAAACGCCATTAGGCGGCGCGGGCAAAGCATTGCGGGTCTTTTTGCATAAAGAGCGCCAATGATTGTTTTAAAGGAGTCCGCCCCTCAAAGCGCCGCCGTTTTTAGGTTGAAACATGCGGCTTCTTTTGATGCTTTGCAAATTTTATACGCGGCGGAGCATCCTTTTTCAACAGCGTTTTTTTTCTTATTGGAATGTTGTTAAGAACAATAGTTGTTGTTAGCGCGACAACAGGCAAATCCTTTCCGCGCTTCCCCAGGGAGGGGCTGATTGACTTGACGCTAATCACCGTTGCCCTAGGGAATGGCTCATTAAATCGAAAAGCGGCCGCGGATTGCGCGGATGAGCGCGAATTGTTGGGAATTCGCGCTATGCGCGTAATCCGGTAGTATTCGCGTATATCCGCGGGACCTGTTAAAAAGCCCGGAATTAAGCGGAACCGGGGCGGCAAGTCCGGCCAGGGCAGGCAGCCCTTGCGGGCGCCGGCGCGGCTTGCCCCGGCTGGCCGGTTTGCCTGCCGCCGGTCAGCCGGATAGCCGCAATGAGCGGGATAGTTACAATAGACGTGTTCCAAAACCCGGTTGGTTTCGGAACACGTCCCGCGGTTTCTCAGGCTAAAGCCCGCGGACTAAAGTCCGGTGAAACCGCGTTTTTAAGCGGAAGCTGTTCTGAAACTGAATTTTCAGAACAGCTCTAATTATCAGAAAAACGTATTTTTTTATGATATTTTTTGAGCGCGCCTTGTTTTTAAAACCGCCTATTGGCGTATACTAATGCTAAGGAGTAATTCTGATGAAAGAACTGTTTATAACCTTTGCCCGGTATAACCGGGAAGCGAACCAAACAATAGCCGCCCTGTTGAAAAAACTTTCCCCCGGTGACCGGGAGAAGGACCGGGGAAGCTACTACAAGAGTCTTTCCGGCTTGGCGGCCCATATTATGGGGGGGGAGTTCTATCTGCTGGGAATGACCAAGGACGCGGCGGCTCAAAACAGCGGGGCGCTCAAGGCGCTTGAGGAGCTGGGAAAACTTTCAGTCCCCCAGGGTCCCATGGACGAGGCCCAATGGCGGCGCTTTGAGGAGGACTGGGCAAAGGCCGACGACGCTATGGTTAATTTCATCGCCGCCCTGCGGGAGGGGGATTTGCAAGCCCCGGTAGCAATCGAATGGTATGGGGGAAATCCGCCGTCCATTCCCCTCTACTTCATGCTCAGTCAGATTCTTGCCCACGGGACCCACCACCGGGGGCAAATATCCCAAATACTGGATGAGTTAAAAATCGATAACAATTATTCGGGCATCAACGTAACTTTTATGTCCCCCTAAGGAAGCGGTGATTAAACCCAATCGAGGATGCGGGCTATAGCCCGAAATCACCGCTTCCTTAAGAAAAGGCCGCGCATACCGGGCCGTCATGGGCGGCCTGGGGCACTCAACCAGGCGGCGTCTGCCCGGTTGAGGACGCCTTGAAAAAAATCCCGGTTTCAGTAACCATTAGGGCTATGAATATAGTAACCCTTGGGGATGAACGGCTGCGCCTGAAGGCGGAGGCGGTTAAACCCATCGGCGGGGAATACCAAAAGATCGCGGAGGCAATGGTTGAAACCCTGCACGCGGGCAAGGGCATCGGCCTCGCGGGCCCCCAGGTGGGGCTGCTGAAGCGGATATTCGCCGTGCATGTGGAGGGGGACATCCCGCGGGTATTCATCAACCCTTCAATTATCGAAACCTCCCAGGAACAGGCTTCCTATGAGGAAGGCTGTCTTTCCATCCCCGGGGTCTGGGCTGAGGTGGTCCGCCCCAAGGGTATCAAGGTACAGGCATGGAACGAAAAGGGCCGGCCCTTTACCCTGGAGGCGGGCGGGATTTTAGCCCGGGTGATACTCCATGAATACGATCACCTGGAGGGGGTGCTTTTTATTGACCGCCTCTCCGAGCCCAAACGGAACCGGCTGCTCAACAAATATGAAAAACGGAAGCGGGCCTAATGCGGGTACTCTACGCGGGCAGCCCCGGCATTGCGGCGCCGGCTCTGGAAGTCCTGGCGGCGGAACGGAAGGGCTGGGAATTGGCCGGGGTGCTTACCAGCCCGGACGCCCCCAAGGGCCGGCGGGGCGGGGCCGAACCCTCTGAGCTGGGACGGGCCGCGCAAGCCCTGTCCCAAAAACGGGCCGCCGCCGGAGCAAGCCCCATCCCCATCCTAAAACCGGAAAAACTGGACGCCCAAGCCCGTTCCCTGGCGGCGGCCCTCAAAGCGGACCTCCTGGCGTCCTTTGCCTACGGGCGGTACTTCGGCCCCCAATTTCTAGCCCTCTTCCCCCTGGGGGGGATCAACATCCACCCGTCCCTGCTGCCGCGCTACCGGGGCCCTTCGCCGATCCAGGCGGCTATCCTGAACCGGGACGCTGAAACCGGCGTAACCATACAGCGCCTGGCCTTTGATCTGGACAGCGGGGATATACTGGCCCAAGAACGCCTTCCCCTTAACGGGGAAGAAACCGCCGAAACCCTCGGCGCGAGGGCCGCGAGGGTAAGCGCCGGACTCTTGCCCGGCGTACTCCAGGCAATTAAGGATGGCCGGGCGGAAGGCCGCCCCCAGAACCACGGCGAGGCGAGTTTTTGCGGACGCATACGCAAAGACGAGGGCCGTATCGACTGGGAGCGGTCCGCCTGGGACATAGACGCCCGGATCAGGGCCTTTACCCCTTGGCCGCTTTGCCGTACCTTTCAAGGGCGGGGGGAACTCGTTATTCTGGCGGGCAAGCCCTATGGGGCGGGCGGCCCTCCCGGCGCCGAACCGGGCAGGGTCCTGGGCGCGGACCAGGAACGGGGCGTCCTCATACAAACCGGGGAGGGCCTTTACGGGGCCCTGCGGCTCCAGTACGGGACTAAAAAAGCCCTTGACTGGCGCCCGTTTTTGAACGGCGCGCCGGATTTTATCGGTTCCCGTTTAACCGGGACGCCCCTCGCCATTGAGCGGGGGGAACCAGTGGGGGGGAAACAGTGAAACGCTGCGATACCGGGGATCTTGCCGCCGGCAAGACGGACGCCAGAAAGATTGAAGACTACGCGGCAAGCCATCCGCGCTTTTTTGTCTCCCGCATTCTGGGGGTGGCGGCATTCGCGGGGCTTGCGGCCATGATGATCTTCTTTATCGCCCTCCGGGGGGAAGAACAGACCCTGGTGCCGGATGTGCGGAACATGGACCTGATCAACGCCTTGCTGGAATTGCAGGTTAAAGACCTGTACCCCCGGATACAACTGCGGTATTCCCAAACCGCCGATGACCGGGGGCTTGTCTTGGAGCAGGACCCCTTGCCGGGAACCATTGTTAAGGCGGGCCGCCGGATACGGCTGGTGGTGAGCCAGGGGCTTATTATGAACACCATGGAGAACTACCGGGGCCGGAACATCGACGATGCGCGGATGGAAATCCGCGCCCTCTTCGCGTCCCTGCCCCAGCCCCTTATCACCTTTAAAGAGCCCTTTATGTATGAATATTCTTCAGAACCCGCGGGGAGCATACTGCGGCAGCGTCCGCCGCCGGGAACCCCCATTTCCAGCCCCACGGCCCTGGAATTGGTGATCAGCCGGGGCGTCCGGGACTCCCAGATAACCGTGCCCGCCCTGCGGGGGCTTTCAACAGGCGAGGCGCTCAGGGCGCTCCGGTCCGGGAAATTCGATTTTTCCTTTTCCCTGCGGCCCCAGCGGGACGCTGAAAAGGCGGAAACCGTGGTGGAGCAGGAACCGGAGGCCGGCGCGGTCATCCCGGCGGGCCAAACGGTTTTTCTGGTGGCCGCCGCCCCGGCCCGCCCGTCCGGGGGATCGGTCTTCGGCCTCTTTACCTATCTGCTCCCGGAAAACCCCTACCCCCTGCCGGTGCGCCTGGAGGCCCTGCTTAAAAACGGGGAGCGCCGCGTTCTGGCGGAATTGGAATACGGCGGCGGAAAACTCACCATCCCCTACCGGGCGCCGGTGGGCGCCACCCTCATCTTTTCCCTGCTCAACCGGGAACTCCACCGGGAAGAGGCGCTCCCGGCGGTTGAGACCCTTCCCTTTGATTAGTTGCCGGGCGTAATAACAATATACCGCAGGCTCGACGCCCTTCCCGTCTTAACGCTCGCTTCCCTATTGTATTCCAAGGATTCCCAGAGAAAGGCCCCATGCTGGTCCCCCAGGTTCCGGTGCCCCTGTATTATCCGCATGGTATACTGGGCCTGGTTTTTCAGGGCTTCGCTCGCTTCATGGTCCCGCCTTATGATTACCTGAAAATCCCTATTGGTAAGCAGTTTCAACGCGGCCTGTACCACCGCTTCAGAGCCGATTACCTCATAGGTATTAAAATTAACCGCCGGCCTGCCGGAGGGGCCTTTTTTGCCCAATTCCTCCCGCAGCTGGGCCAGGTGTTCCTGGGTAAGATTAACCCCCGCATACTCCTGGCCCGCCCCCAGCAGGGAGCCGTACTGGCAAGCCCCGCCGCCGTTCGACGCGGAGTCCACCTTCAAGCGCCGCTCCCGCAGCCGGGCCAGGAACTCCGCGTCACGGGATACGCCGGTAAGGCTCTCATGGAACGCCAACTCCGGGAGCGTATAGGATGATACGCCCTCCCCCTGAGGCTGTTCCGCCTGTTCAGCCAGGTCCCGCGGGGCTTCCGCTGGCACATCCAGCCCGGGGTTCTGAGATTCGGCCATTGGGGAAACCGCCGTATGGGGTTCCGACGCTACGGCGGGTTTATACCCCGCGCAGCCCAGCAGCGTTGTAAGCAGGCTTATACCAAAAAGCCGGTTCACCATGCTCCTCCTTTTTTCCCGCTCCCGGCCCAGCATAGCCCAGAGCGGGGCGGCGCGCCTAGGGCAACGCTGATTAAATCAAGTTTTTAAACACAGCCCGCGGATTGCGCTGATTACCGCTGATTTCCGGTAACAAAATCAGTGTTAATCCGTGAAAATCCGCGTTAATCCGCGGTC
>JAITHL010000237.1 GCA_031279975.1 Treponema sp.
AAAAATAGCCCGCGGATTGCGCTGATTACCGGTAACAAAATCTGTGAAAATCAGTGCTAATCCGCGTTAATCCGCGGTCTCTTTTGATAATGCCGAATTATTCAGCGTTGCCCTAGGGCGCGGCGCTGATGGCGGACCTTCGGTCCGAATCCAATCGAGGATGCGGACTATAGTCCGAAATCAGCGCTTCTTACCCGCATTTGCCTAATGCAATGAGCAAACACCTTGAACCATAGGTTCGAGGGAAACGCTGATTTATTCGGCATTATCAAAAGGGCCCACGGATTTTCACGGATTGCGAACCTTTGGTTCGACACGGATTAGAAGGTTTTTTGTTACTGGAAATCCGTGTTAATCCGGCAATCCGTGGACTGTGTTTGAAAACCTGATTTAAGTGGCGTTTCCCTAGGGCGGCGCGGCCCGCTTGATCTTTTCACGTTCCTAGGCCATACTGTGCCGTACAGTGTTCTGCTCCAGCGGCAGGAAGGAGAGGTTGAAGTGCCCTGCGGAAGAAAGCGTAAACTAAGAAAGATCGCAACCCATAAACGGAAAAAGAAATTGAGAAAAAACCGGCATAAGAATAAGTAGGGCGGGTTTCTTTCAAAAATAAGCCGGGTTTGAGATGCCCCTTTATGGAACGGCCCGGACGGGGACCGGGCGGCAAGTTCTGTTTGGACCGCGGAGCGCCGCGGTTTTGTTTTTTACTTCCCTATGGAAGGGCTTCCCTAGGGAAGCGGTGATTGCGGACCTTCGGTCCGAATCCAATCGAGGATGCGGACTATGGTCCGAAATCAGCGCTTTTTACCCGCATTTGCGTAATGCAAATACCTCGAACCATAGGTTCGAGGGCAATACTAATCGCGGACCGGATGTCCGGGCGTCAAGGCAATCAGTATTGCCCTAGGGCGGCGCCGCTTTATTCGGCGTGATCAAAGGAATCCACGGATTACCGTTGAGCTTAAATCAGGGCAATCCGTGGACCATGTTTAAAAGTCCGGGGATAACCGGCGCCGCCCTAACCGGGCCGGGGCGCCCTGAAAACAGCGCGGTTCCGGTCTATGGTAAAAGATATGGCTGAATCGCTTTTGGCGCGGATACAGGGGCCTGGGGATGTAAAAAAGTTGCCCCACCGGGATTTAAAACAACTGGCCGCGGAAATCCGGGATTTGATCGTCTCCACGGTAAGCACAAACGGGGGGCACCTGGCGTCCAATCTTGGGGTTGTGGAATTAACCATCGCGCTGCACCGGGTTTTTAATTCCCCAGGGGATAAGATTGTGTGGGATGTGGGGCATCAGTGCTATACCCATAAACTTTTGACCGGCAGGTACGCGGCTTTTTCCACCCTTCGCCGGGCAGGGGGTATCGCGGGGTTCCCAAAACAGAGCGAAAGCCCCCATGATGTTTTCGATACCGGCCATGCTTCCACTTCTATCTCCGCAGCCCTGGGCATACTCACGGCAGAACGGCTTCAGGGGGGGATGAACCGGGTTGTGGCGGTTATTGGCGACGGCGCCCTCACCGGAGGGCTGGCCTATGAGGCCCTGTCCCATGCGGGGCAGCTCGGCCTGCCCCTGGCGGTGATCCTGAATGATAACAAGATGTCCATCGGCCCCAATGCGGGGGGCATATCCCAATACCTGAGCCGTTTGAGTATGAAGGCCCGGTATCAGAATTTCCGCCGTAAATTCGACGCCATGGCAAAGCGCCTGCCCTATGTGGGGGATATGGTGTATGACGCGGTGGTGCGCATGAAGCGGGCGGTGAAGGCGGTTTTTTATACCGATAACTTTTTTGTGGACCTGGGTTTTGAGTATGTGGGGCCCATCGAGGGGCATCATATACCGCAGTTGGAGCAGGTTTTTACCGATGTGCGGAAACTGGAGCGGCCGGTGGTTATCCATGTGATTACCCGGAAGGGCAAGGGCTATGGTTTTGCCGAGGATGATCCCGGCAGCTACCACGGGGTATCCTCCTTTTCGGTTTCCGGGGGGCTCCCCCCAGGCCGCGCCAAGGGGGGGGGCGTCTTTACCGACGCCTTTACCGCCGCGCTGCTGGAAGCCGCTGAAGCGGATACCCGGGTGGCGGCAATTACCGCCGCCATGGAAAAGGGGACCGGCCTGGCCCCTTTTAAGGCCCGGTTTCCCAAACGCTTTTTTGACGTTGGTATTGCCGAGGGACATGCGGTTACCTTTGCCGCGGGCCTGGCATCCCAGGGGCTCAGGCCGGTGGTGGCCGTGTATTCAACTTTTATCCAGCGGGCCGTCGATCAGGTTATCCATGATGTGGGCCTCCAGGGGCTTCCGGTGGTATTTGTTTTAGACCGTTCGGGTTTTGTAAGCGATGACGGGGAAACCCACCAGGGGCTCTTTGACATCGGCCTTTTCCGGCTCGTGCCGGGAATGAGCATCCTCGCCCCGGCAAGCGCCGGGGAGCTTAAAGCGATGCTGCGTTGGGGGCTTGCCCAAGCCGGGCCGGTGATGATCCGCTATCCCAAGGGTTGCTGCCCGCCGGAGGCCCCGGCTTTTTCCCTGCCCCTGGAACAGGGCCGGGGGGTATGCGTCCGGCGGGCGCCGCCTGCGGGGGCGGCGCGTCTTTGCATTGCCTTTACCGGCGGGCTGTATCCCCAGGTCCAGGAAGCGGCGGAACTCCTGGAAGCCCAGGACCTGCTGGCGGATACCTATAACTTCCGCTTCCTCAAGCCGGTTGATGAGGAGTATCTGGTGAAGCTGCTGGGGGCGTATGATCTGATGGTATGTGTGGAAGAGGGGGTGAAAAACGGGGGCGCCGGGGAATATGTGGCAGAGTTTGCGGGCCGGCGGCGCTGTTCCTGCCGGGTTCTGGTCCTGGGCGCCCAAGACGCTTTTCCGCCCCAGGGGAAACGGGAAGCCCTGGCGGGGCTGAACGGCCTGGACGGCCCCGGCATTGCCGCCGCGGTGTTGCGGGCCCTGGGGAAGGGATCCGCGTCCGGGTATGCTAAACCCTTCGCCGCGCGCCCAAGCCCATGGATAGCGGCGGGCCCATGAAGAGCGGCCGCCGCCCCAGGGAAGCGGTTATACGCGCAGGCCCTGATGCCGAAATAGTACAAAGGGCAGCGCCGCGTAACGCGGGGAATTAAGCGGCGTTGCCGTAGGGGGATTATTTGTGGAATGGTTGCAGCGCTTACAGATTATCTATAACCAAATCCGCCCTATTTTGGATGTGGCGATCTTGGCGTTTTTGCTCTATAAGGCCTATGAGCTTTTGGCAAAAACCCAGGCCATGCAGTTGGTAAAAGGGGCGGGGCTGCTTGGCCTGGTGTACGGCGTCGCGTTTCTCTTTAAATTAACAACCCTGCAATGGATACTCGCGGCCTTGGGGCCGGCAATGGCGGTTGCCATTGCCATTGTGTTTCAGCCTGAACTGCGGAAACTGTTTATGCGTCTGGGGCAGGGGGATTTTTTTAGGCCCAACAGCAAACCCCGGATCGGCCAGTTGGAAGCGGTGATCACCGCGGCGGAAATACTTTCCCGGCAGCGCCGGGGCGCTTTGGTAGTGTTTCCCCGGCGGGTAAACCTGCGGAGTATTATCGAAACCGGGACCCGTTTGAACGCGGAGATATCCTCCAGCCTCATAGTAACGGTCTTTGAATTCGACACCCCCCTGCATGACGGCGCCATGATCATCCAGCACGGGCGCATCGTCGCGGCTGGCTGCTTCCTGCCCCTTTCGGAACAGCAGGACATACGGAAGAATTTCGGCACCCGCCACCGGGCCTCATTGGGGATGTCGGAACAGAGCGACGCGGTGATCCTGGTGGTTTCTGAGGAAACCGGCGCCCTCTCCCTGGCCTACGACGCCAAGTTGTATTACGATCTTTCCCCCTTTGAGATAGGCCGGAAGCTCCGGGAAATTCTGGACCGGGGCCTGCGGAGCGAGCAAGCGGAGCCCCAAAACGGGCCGCCTGATGCCAGTGAAAGCGGCCCGTCTCTGGACGGGCAGGGCCTGTCTTCCCTGGACGCCGCTTCTTTCCATGCGTCATCCTAAACTATGAAGAATATGCTGAAACAATACGGCGGAAAACTGCTTGCCCGGTTTACCAATAACTGGCCCGCAAAGGTGCTTTCCATAGCCTTGGCAATCATCCTCTTTGTGTTCCACCGCTTGAGTGTGCTGGAAAGCCGGTTTTTTTCCACGCCCCTGCGGATCGAGCTGGGGGGGAACCTGGCGCCCGCCAGCGCCTATCCCCAGAAGATACGGGTTACCCTGCGGGGGGAAGCCGACGGCATCAAACCGGTTCTGGAAGACGACATAGAAACCTATCTAGACCTAAAAAGATATGCCGGCCAGGGCAAGGGAACCTACCGGGTTCCGGTACAGTACCGGAAAAAGGGGATAGCCCTGGAGGTTGAGCCCCTGGAGATCAGCATGGACCCCATGGAAGTAACGTTGGAACTGGATCAGCGGGTAACAAAAACCCTGCCGGTTATTTCCCAATCCCAGGGGTATCTTGAACCGGGGTATGAATTGGTTTCTTCCACCCTGACGCCCTCCCAGGCGGTGGTTGACGGCCCAGAGGTCCTGCTCAACACCCTGACCGGATTAAACACCGAGATGATCGAGCTTGGAGGGAGAAGCGATAATTTTTCCCTAACCCTGCGTATTATCAACCCGAACCCCCTGCTCTTGTTGATCCGGGGGGAAGGGAATGTGGAGTTTCAAGGGATCATAGGGAAGACCATACGGATACGCAGTTTCAGCAACCTCCCCATAGAACTGAGGGGGCTCAAGGAGTCCTTGCGGGCGGATATGAGCGGCGCGGTTGGGGAGATACGGCTGGAGGGGAATCAGAATGAATTGGACCCCTATGAGCCCCAGGGGTCTGTCCTGTGGGTGGAGTGTTCGTCCATTGACGCGCCCGGAACCTATCCTTTGCCGGTGGAGGCCGATATCCCCCCCCTGTTCACCCTCATACGGGCCGAGCCCGCCCAGGTAATCCTGGAGGTGCGCCAGCATACGCCGGATGAAGATGCCCATGAATAGGAGCGCGGCGCGTGATTATCGGCATCGGCATTGATGTGGTCCATGTCCGCCGGCTTGAACGGTGGCGTAATATTCCGGGATTGCTGGAGCGGTATTTTCATCCCCAGGAATTATCCGCCGCCCTATCCAAAGGCAACGGCGCGGCCCTGTCCTTAGCCGCCCGGTTTGCGGCCAAGGAAGCCTTTGGAAAAGCCCTGGGGACGGGGCTTGCGGGGATCGTCTTAAAGGATATTATGATTATAAATCATCATAACGGGCGTCCTGAGGTTGAGGTTTTTGGAACCGCCTCAGCGGCCTTGCATAAAAGCGGCGCGAACCGGGTACACATTTCCCTAACCCATGAACGGGATAATGCCGTAGCCCTGGTTGTGCTGGAAGCAATCTAAGGCGGCGCTGATGGCGGACATTCGGTCCGAATCCAATTGAGGATGCGGACTATGGCCCGAAATCAGCGTTTCCCTAAATTAAAGAGGATACCATGGCAAGTGAATTAAAAATTTCGTTTTTGTCAAAAGAAGAGTATGTCTGCCCAATATGCGGCGCTGTTTTTCGCCGGGAAGAACTGCTGTCGGGCAGCGGCAGGCTTATCGCCGGGGCCCTCACCGGTGAGCTGCGCCGGCTGTATGAGCCTTCCGCCAAGTATGGGGAGGTCTTTCCCCTGGTTTATCAGATCACCGTGTGCCCTACCTGCTTTTTTGCCGCTATGGATAGGGATTTTTTTGAGGTGCCCAAGAACGCGGCGCGCCGGATACAGCAGGATGAGGTAGGGCGCTTTGAGGATGCCCATCAAATTTTTGCCAAACTCGATTTCCGGGACAGCCGGGACCTGGTAAGCGGCGCGGCTTCCTATTATTTAACCCTCCGGTGTTATGATTTTTTTCCCAAAGAATTTTCCCCAACCCTCAAACGGGGCATCGCGGCCCTCCGGGCCGCCTGGCTTTTAGAAGAGCTGGATAAAAAGAATCCCGGCCAGCATTATGACTGGCTTGCCGTCCTCTTTAAGAAAAAAGCCTTGTTTTTTTATACCCAGGCATTCAAATTAGAACAATCGGGCAAGGAAACCCTTGGGGCGGTTAAGAATTTCGGTCCCGATACGGATAAGAACTATGCCTATGAGGGGGGGCTCTACCTGGCGGGGCTTTTGACGCTCAAATACGGCCCCCGGAATGATCTAAACGCCCGGCAGGAAGGCCTGCGGGAGATAAAGCGGACCATCGCAAAGCTATTCGGCCTCGGCAGGTCCTCGAAAAACAAGCCGGGACCCCTGCTGGAACACGCCCGGAGCTTGTACGACGCTATCAATAAAGAATTAAACGAAACCGATGTCTGAGCTCCGGAATATCCGGCTCCGCATCGCCTATGACGGGACGGATTTTTCCGGCTGGCAGCGGCAGGAGGGCCGGAAAACCGGCGGGGAACCGCTGGAGCGCGGCGGCGGAACAGCCTGCCCGGCCGGGGAAGGGAAGGGGAAGCGGACCGTCCAGGGGCTTATCGAGGGGGCCTTGGAAAAGATGCACCGCGGGCCGGTAGCCCTGACCGGTTCCGGGCGGACCGACGCGGGGGTCCACGCGGCGGGGCAGGTAGCGAATTTTCATACCCCCATCAGAACCATGGATGCCCGGCGTTTTACGCCCGCTTTGAACAGCCTGCTTCCCCGGGATGTCCGGGTTCTGGAAGCTCAGGAAGCGGCGCCGGCCTTCCACGCCCGGTTTGACGCGAAATGGAGAACCTACCGGTATCATTTTGTCTGCGGACGCGCCCTATTCCCCCAGGAGTGCCGGTACGCCCTGTATCTGCGCCGCTTTCCCCGGATTGAGCGGCTGAACGCCTACGCCCGGCTGCTATGGGGCGAATTGGACTGTTCCTGTTTTGCCCATTCCCAGGATTCCAGCCTATCCCGGCGCCGGTATATCTACGGCGCGTCTTTCTTTATGGAACGGGGCTTCCTGGGGGACACGCTGATATTTGAGATACGGGCGAACGCTTTTTTATGGAAGATGGTCCGCGCTATCGCGGGAACCCTGATCCTCGCCGGCGAGCGGGGGATAAGCCCCCAAGCCCTCGCGTCCCTCATGCGGGCGGGAGACCGGTCCCGCCTAGGGCCGGTCTTGCCGCCCCAGGGGCTTTTTTTGTGGAACGTGGCCTATTACCCTACGGCAAAACCGCTCGTTTCCTAAACCGGGCCGCGTATATGGGCCCTATACCGCCGCCGGCGTCCGGGAGCAGTATCCGTCCATACCGCGTTTTTTCCCCCTCATGAAAAGCGGGTTCCTCCGCCATAAGCGCCGCTCCGTATTTGCGCTCCAGCCGGGCCGCTACGCCGTCGTTCTCTTCTTGGCTCAAAGCGCAGGTAACATACACCAGCGCGCCGCCGGGCTTGAGGAGGAGGAATGCCGCGGAAAGCAGGGACCATTGCCGTTTTGCCAAAAACCGGGGCCGCGCCGCGGTCCATTGGGCCAAACGGCGGGGATTGCAAAGGATGTGGGCTTCGCTGGAGCAGGGAACATCCAGAAGTATCCCGTCGAAGCGGTTCCGTTCCCCTGGTTTGGCGGCCAGCGCGGCGGCGTCGAACCCCGTAATCCGCGCCTGGGAGCGGGTGTCCCCATCCAGATGCGCATCCAGCGTTTTATGGAGCCGCCGCCGCCGTTCACGGGAAAGCTCGTTGGCCAGCAGTTTGGCGTCCTTGGGCATCCGGGAAAGGATGACCAGGCTCTTCCCCCCAGGGGCGGCGCAGGCGTCCAGGATAAGGCCCCCGGCGGGCAAGGGCAGGGTTTGGGCGGCAATAATAGATCCCCGGTCTAAATAGTAGGGCTTCCGTAAGCCCTGGGTATAGGGAACCGCCGGGGCGCTTGCCAAGAGGCTTGCCCGCAGGGACCCCCAGCGGCGCCCATAGAGGTTTTGATAGTATTCCTCAAAGGCTTGGTTTACCAGGACCATCTCACAGCGGCATGTGCCAGACCGCGAAGGCGGCCCCCAGATGGAGGGCTTCCCCCAACTCAACCGCCGCTCCCAGGGCGTCTCCGGTATAGCCGCCGATTCCCCGTTGGTAGGTCCGGGCGAGGAGCAGGGAAACTGCGGGGGCCGACAGGGGGATTGCGGAGAGCAGGGGGAGCAGGGCCGGCGGGCCGGGGCGGAAGGCCGGATAGGGGTGGAGGGCCAGGCGTATTCCATAGACCAGGGCGGACCACAGGCTCAGGGCGATGATCCCCCCGGCAAGCGTCCAGAGCGGACGGGCGCCTTTGAGCAGGGACCCCAAACCGGTTTCATTGCGGGGCGGCGTAAAGGCGGGAACCAGGGCCGCGCTGATCCGCCCGCTAATGGGATAGGCAAGGACCGCCGCGGGATAGCGGGAAATAAGGGGCCGGAGTTCCATGAGCAAGCCCCCCTTGAGGCTGAGCAGGGCAAGGCCGGCAAAGAAACCGTACACCCCAATCCGGGAATCCTTGAGTATGGCAAGCCGTTTTTCAGGGTTGTTTCCGCCCCAAAAGGCGTCCGCCGTATCCATCAGGCCGTCCAGGTGGAAGAGGTTAAAGGCGAGGTACTGAGCGGCCAAGGCCAGCAGCATCGTAACAATCCCCCCGCCAAGGAAGAACAATCCCCCCGCCCAAACAGCCCCGCCGAGGAGGGCGGGAAAGATACCCGCCAGGGGCAGATACAAATCCATCCTCCCGGGGTCAAAGGTAAAGGAAAAGCGGACGGGAATGCGGGAGGTCAGGGTGAAGGCTGAAAGAAAACGCCCCCAAGCCTTCACAGCGCCCCCAGGGTCTGGAGGGCCGCAAGGCTGGCCTTGGTTTCTTCCCAGGAAAAAACCTCCAGATTAACAACGCCGGTAAAACCCTTGAGTTCCGGCGCTAATGCCTGGAGCCAGGAAGCCTTGGGATTGAGGGGGCGGTGGTCCAAAAGCCGCCCGTCCGAGGCTTCCCAATCAACGTCATGGAGATGAATTTCCGCAAGCCGGTCCTGGTATTGCTTGAAAAAGGCCGCCGGACTGTTCCCCGCCAAAAGCAGATGCCCCGTATCCATACAAAGCCGGGTTTGTCCGGGAAGCTGGGCAAGCAGCGATTCCAGCCAGCCGGGATAGGTATTCTCAATAAGAAAGGGGTTGGCATGGCCGCCGTACCGGGCTGTCCAGGTTTCCAGAAGTTTTTTTTGCCGGTCCGTCTCTGAATCAGGATAGGGGTGGACGATGAAATGCCGTGTCCAGGGGAACAGCCGTTCCACCAATTCCTCATGTTCCGGCAGAATACGGTTGGGAAGATGGGCGGTTATGGTAAAACGTTGGCTGAACCGGGTAACGGCCTCCCATTCGGCGTTAAGGAGCTTTTTGACCTCCCCGTCGTAGAGAAAAAAGAGGAGTTCCACCCCCTGGATTGCCGGCTTATCCTCCAGAAATTGGAGGTTTTCCCGGTAGGAGCCGGGGATAACCCAGGAAGGAACCGAGAGGATCATTATTTGACCTTGAGGGGTATCCCGGAGACCATCAACTCCACCCGGTCCGCCGCGGCGGCTATTTTCCGGTTTGCCTCGGCCAGCAGGATATTGTAATGCCTGGTTGTTTCATCAAAGGGGATGTTCCCTAATCCGGTCTCATTGGTTACTACAATACAATCCCGGTTCATATTCCAAATAAAGGCGTCCAGTATCGCGGTAAAATCCTCTTCCCGCTGGTAGTGCAGGAGGTTGTTGACCCACAGGGGGATGCAGTCCACCACTACCGGCCCCACATCGGCTATGGCCTTATCAATATCCAGCTTTTCTTCTATAGTAATAAAGGCGTCCCCCCGTTCTTCCTGGTGCCGGGCGATACGGCGGCGCATTTCAGCGTCCACCGGTTCGGCGGTGGCGAGAAAATAGCGGGGACCCTCGAAGGACCGCCGGGCCAGTTCCAGCGCCCGGGCGCTCTTGCCGGATTTTACCCCCCCGGTGATAAGGGCGATCACCGGGCCCCCGCCTTTTTTTTCTGCGTCTGGGCAAGCAGTTTCATTTTATGCAAGGTCTCTTCGGAAAGCACATGTTCCATTTTGCAAGCGTCCTGTTCGGCGGTTTCCCGGCTTACCCCGAGGAATTCATGGAGAAAGGCGGTAAGAAAATGATGCCGGCCCCGGATTTCCGAAGCCCGGAGGGCGCCCTTCTGGGTTAGGGCGACGCTGCGGTACCGGGCGTGTTCTAAGAGCCCCTGTTCTTCCAGGATTCTGAGGGCGGTGAGGACCGAAGGCTTAGAAACCCCAAGCCGGGAAGCGATATCCGTTACCCTGACTTCCCCTTCATCGGCGAGAAAGCTAACCATTTCAAGATAGTCTTCTAAGGATTGGGTCATGCCGCTCATTGTGCGGGATAAGCGCCCCCTTGTCAAGGAAACGCGCCCAAGCTCAGGACCGGGCGCGGCTGGGCCGTGTCCGCGGGGGCATACTTTCATCAGACGTTTATTGACCCGCAAGGGAAAGCGCTATATTCTAGAGCCTGTTGCGAAACCCGGCTGGTTTTGCAACAGGCTCTTGCGGTTTCTCAGGCTAAAGCCTTACGAAACGCGCATTTTTAAGAGGAGGCTGTTACAAAACTGAAGTTTTGCAACAGCCGCTCTATACCAATACTATTGGAACAGCTACTATTGGAGTACGAACCCCCGCGGGGGTTTGAAAGGAGCATGGTTATGCAAAAAAGTTCTATCCTAATGGTTCTGCTGGGAATCATGGTCATGGGACCCCTCGCCGCCGGGCCTAAACAGGATCCCCCCGGTTCCCCGTCCGCCGCCGCCAAGCCCGCGCGGTCCATAACGGTCCGGCTCTTGACCGACGCGACCGGAATAGACGATAAGTCCTTTAACGCCGCGGCATGGCGGGGGATACTGCAATTCTACGGAGATACCTGGGAGGATACCGCCGGGAGGGGCCGGGCCTATGATGTGGTTACCGCCCAAACCCAGGATATGTATACCTTCAATATCCGGCAGGCCACCCACGAGGGCTACGATCTTATCGTGGCCACGGGCTTTACCTTTGAGAACGCCCTCCGCGAGGTAGCCCGGGACAACCCGGACCAAAAGTACCTGATAATCGATGTGGATTCG
The DNA here is from genome assembly GCA_031279975.1 of Treponema sp. GTDB lineage: Bacteria > Spirochaetota > Spirochaetia > Treponematales > Breznakiellaceae > JAITHL01. The sequence goes on from JAITHL010000237.1 coordinate 11,090, forward strand.
GTGAACGAGCCCAATGTGATGCAGGCGGTTTACGCGGAACATGAGGGTTCCTACCTGGCCGGCGTGGCGGCGGCGTTGAAGGCCCAGCAAGACGGGGTTGACAATCCCCGGTTCGGCTTTATCGGCGGCGTTCCCAGCGCGACGATCACCAAGTTTGAGATCGGCTATGTTATGGGGATACTTTCGGTGTTTCCCAAGGCGGTAATCCTGGATTACTATGTAAACAGCTGGGCCGATCCCGCCGCCGCCAAGATACAGGCGAAGAACTGGTATGACCAGGGGGTGTACGCCATCTATTCCGCCGCCGGCGGGAGCGGCAACGGCGTCATCGCCCAGGCAAAGGAATACCGGGCCCAGGGCCGGAATGTTTGGGCCATCGGGGTTGATTCGGATCAGTATGAAGCGGGGCTGTATGACGCAACCCATTCGGCTGTCCTGACCTCCATGATAAAACGGGTGGAGACCAGTATGGTATACGCCTTAAACGCGGCGCAGAATAACACCTTCAAAGGGGAGGTGATCACCTTTGCGCTGAAGGACGACGGGGTAGGGTATTCCACCGCCAACGTGGAATTGACCGCGGAAATCAAGGTCCGCCTGGAACAGGTTAAACAGCAGATCATCTCCGGGGCAATCAAGATACCCGCGACCCATGGGGCGGCGAAAAAACATCTGGGCTTCCCCCAAAATCTACGGGCGATAGATGATTAGAGAGCGCTGGCCGCGCCGGATTTTTTAACAAAGTTTACGGATTGCGCGGATTGCCCTGGATGAGAAAATCCGCGGCAATCTGTAAATTCCGCCTTTGCGGTTCATTATCAGCGCTTCATAAGGGGGGCGCGGGGGAAGGTACGCCTTTTATAAGGGCGGCGGAGTTTCGGCGTGTTAGCAATAGAGATGATTGACATCACGAAGGTTTTCCCTGGGGTCATTGCCAATGACAAGGCGCGGTTAGCGGTTGAACAGGGGGAGATTCACGCCTTGCTGGGGGAAAACGGCGCGGGAAAATCCACCCTCATGGCTATGCTCTCCGGCGTTTATGAGCCCGACGGCGGAACCATTAAGGTCCAGGGGGAAAGGGTTAAAATCCGCAATCCCAATGACGCCGCGGCCCTGCGGATTGGCATGGTGCATCAGCATTTTAAGCTGATCCCCAGTTTTACGGTAACTGAAAATATCGTGCTGGGCATGGAACCCCGGAACAAACTGGGGAATTTGGACCTGGCGGCCGCGGAGGCCCGGGTCGCCCGCTTGTCCCAGGCATACGGCCTTGCGGTGGAGCCCAAGGCCCGCATTGAAACTACCACCCTGGGGATGCAGCAGCGGGTGGAGATAGTGAAGATACTCTACCGGAACGCGGATATTTTTATCTTCGATGAACCCACCGCCGTGCTGCTCCCCCAGGAGGTACACGAGCTTTTAGGGATACTGCGCCGCCTCAAAGCCGAGGGGAAAACCATCCTATTTATCACCCATAAGTTAAAGGAGATTAAGGCCGTAGCGGATCGCTGTACGGTTCTGCGCCGGGGGAAGAACGCGGGAACCGTTTTGGTGCGGGAGGCGGAGGAGCGCGACTTGGCGGAAATGATGGTTGGCCGTCCGGTAAGTTTTCGGATCGAGAAAAAAAACCGCAAGGCCGGGGAAGCGGTCCTGCGGATCGAGGGCCTGACGGTGGCGGGTTCCAAGGGATTCCCGGCGGTCCGGGACCTATCCCTGGAAGTGCGTTCCGGGGAGGTTGTGGGTATCGCCGGAGTTGACGGGAACGGCCAGTCTGAGCTGGTAGCGGCGGTTTCCGGCCTCCTGCCGGTTAAGTCGGGCCGGATAATGCTGCGGGGAAGGGATATTTCCCGGGAAAGCATTCGGAGCCGGAACGAGGCGGGCGTCGGCCTAGTTCCCGAAGACCGGCATAAGTACGGCTTGATCCTGGATTTCCGGCTGGATGAAAATTTTATTTTAAAGAATTTCCGCAAAAAGCCCTATTCCAATTGCTTCGGACTGCTCCAAACCTCCGCCGTCCTGAAACACGCCCGCCGGCTTATCAGGGACTTTGATATCCGTACCGGGAAGGGACCTGGAACGATAACCAAATCCATGTCCGGGGGCAATCAGCAGAAGGCGGTTATAGCCCGGGAGATCGATCTTTCCCCGGAACTCCTCATTGTTTCCCAGCCCGCCCGGGGGCTTGATGTGGGGGCCATCGAGTACATCCACCGGCGCATTGTGGATGAGCGGGACAAGGGCCGGGCGGTACTCCTGATTTCCTTTGAGATAGATGAGATACTGGGGCTCTGCGACCGTATCGCCGTCCTGTCTAAGGGCTCGGTGGCGGGGGTGATGAACGCCGGGGATGCGGATGAACGGCGGCTCGGCATTATGATGGGGGGCGCCGCCGGCCCCGCTTTGCGCGGAGGATCGGCCTGTGGATGCTAACGCGAAAGCCGGCTTGCCGGAGCGTATCGTGGGTGCCCTTGCCAGCTCCAGCGGGTTGCTGTCCGCGGCGGTGGTGTTGCTGGGCTTTCTGGCGGCCACGGTCCTGATTCTCCTAACGGGCAGAAATCCTGGAAACATGTACTCCGCCATCATCCAGGTGGTTTCAGGCTGGGACCTCTCCCGGGGCGTACACAACAGCTACTATGTGGGGCAATGGCTGGTTAGTTCCATACCCCTTATTCTCTGCGGCTTTTCCATGGCCTTTGCGTCCCGGACCGGGCTTTTTAATATCGGCGCGGAGGGGCAGTATGTGGCGGGCCTCACCGCCGCCCAGTTTGCCGCCCTGTACGGCCCGCCTATTCCGGTTCTGCATTGGGTTCTTGCGGTAAGCGCCGGGATGCTTGCCGGGGCCGCCTGGGGCGGGATTGCCGGGTTCCTCAAAGCCCGGTTCAACGTGTCCGAGGTGGTGGCTACCATTATGATGAACTATATTGCCCTCTATGCCTCCCGGTATCTTACCTTGCGGATTCCCGGGACAAAAACCTATCAAACCCCGCTGTTCCCCGTTACCGCCCGTATTACCAGCCCGTTTCTTTCCGCTATTACCAATAAGTCCGAACTCCATTACGGCGTATATTTTACCCTGGCGGCTGTTTTGTTCTATTGGATTGTTATGGAAAAGACCCGGCTGGGGTATTCCCTCCGGGCCGCGGGCTTCAATAAGGACGCCGCCCGGTACGGGGGGATCAACGTCAACGGGGTTATTACCATTGGCATGGCTATTTCCGGCGCTTTTGCCGGGTTAGCCGGCGCGTCGGTGTCCCTGGGCGTTTTTTCCGCGGGCCGGGTTTTATCGGCCCAGGACGGCTATGGGTTTGACGGTATCGCCGTAGCCCTGGTGGGGAACAGCAGGTCCCTGGGGGTCGCCCTTTCGGGGCTCCTCTTTGGTATGCTCAAGTCCGCCCAGCCCTTGATGCAGTCCCGGCGGATACCCAAGGAAATTACCTCCATTATTTTAGGCATGGTGGTTGTTTTTATCTCCCTGCGGGCGGGGATCAAGCTGATTATGGATTGGCAGTTAAAGGAAAAAACCCGGAAAGGGAGGCCGGCGCATGATTGAGGCGCTGGGGATACTCTGGAATACCCTTCCGTCAACCCTGATGATCGTTGCCCCCATCCTGATCGCCGCCACCGGCGGGATGATCTGTGAACGGGCCGGGGTGGTGAACATCGCCCTGGAGGGGCTCATGACCATCGGCGCTTGGACCGCCGCTACAACCCATGTGCTGCTGGAAACCGCCTCTGGATTTTCCATCCCCCTGGCTTTTTTGCTGGCCGCCCTCATGGGCGGCCTGTTCTCCCTGATCCACGCGGTTGCCGCCGTTACGTTGAAGGCGGATCAGGTGATCTCCGGCACGGGGATCAACCTGTTTGCCCATGGGATCACGCTGTTTTTTTGCCAGCTTATGTTCCACCGGGACATGACCAGGAATTATCAGATGGGTATGCGTTCTGGAATCGGCGGCATTTACCCCACCGCCTGGATGGCCTTGGGCATACTCTTGCTTGCCTGGTTCGCGCTCTACAAACGGCCCTGGGGCTTGCGGCTCCGGGCCTGCGGGGAGCATCCCCCGGCCATTGCCTCCGCGGGGATTGATGTTGTTACGATCCGTTACCTTGCGGTGCTGCTCTCCGGGGTCTTGGCGGGATTGGCCGGAGCCTGCGTTGTTTTGACCCAGGATATTCAGTATACGGCCACCTCAATAAACGGCAAGGGTTTTATCGCCCTAGCGGCCGTATCCTTTGGCCGCTGGCATCCCCTGGGAATCCTGGGCTCTTCTTTTTTGTTCGGCGCTTCATCCGCATTGGCGGTGTATATCGTTAATATCAAATTCTTGGAATACCTCCCCTCGGAATTTTTTAATATACTGCCCTACCTCATCACCCTTATTACCTTGGTTGTGTTTAGCGGTAAGGATTACGCCCCCAAAGCCTTAGGCCGGCCTTATGATAAGGGGAAGAGCTGAGAAAAGCCGCTTCCCTGCCGCCTTTTCCGCCCATTGGACGGCGCGGCCTTTTTGCCCGGCGGGGGCGTTGCGGGGGTGAAACCCGCAATCTCCGTGAAAATCCCTGGACCCTTTGATACCTTGCGTTAATCAGGGCCGCCCCGGGCGAAAAAACGCGGGGCCTGCCCATAAAGCAACCGGCTTTATGGGCAGACGCTGTTTATACGGGTGCTCCTGCCCATTCTAAATACCCTGTCAATTAAGCGCATCCCGGTGGAAGGAATTGCCCCCGCGGCTACTGGACATGATTTTCATTTTGGGGTATAGTGAATTGCAACGGCGCCGTACCCAAGCGGTAAGGGAGAGGTCTGCAAAACCTTTATGCGTGCGTTCGATCCGCACCGGCGCCTGTGCGGTCTTTCGGCTGATCCTAACGCAAGGGCCCATAGCTCAGTTGGTTAGAGCTGCGGACTCATAATCCGTAGGTCCCTGGTTCAAGTCCAGGTGGGCCCACTATGCTAACGTTTGCGGGGGCGCGCGGGAGCTGTTCCGGGCAAAGCCCCCGCCGTCCGGCCGCTTGTTTCAGCCTCCGCGCCGCCTTCCCGTTCCCGCCTCCTGGCACGCTCCGCGCAGTATGATTTTCCGCGCTATCCCCGGCGGGAGAGCTTTTGGCCTGCGGTATGGAATGGAGTTTTATTTAAAAAATTGAATATTTTTTTTAATAGAATTGTGTTTTTACATAAACTGATTATAGTAAAAATAAATGAGTATTTTGCATATACCGGAAAACAAACACCTCACGCTTTCTTCACAGGGTGAAACGGTTTACCTTCAGCGTCCGCATATTGACCGGCTGTTGGAAAAGGCTCTTGACGCGCCGGTGGTTGCCATAATTGCCGGGGCCGGGTACGGGAAGACCCGGGCGGTCTATTCCCATGTCCACAATAACCGGCGTTATAAACATATCATCTGGATACCCCTGTCTGAACGGGATAATATTGGAGAACTTTTCTGGGAAAACTACACCGCCGCCGTGTCGGTTCATTTTAAGGAAACCTCCGCGAACCTGGACGCCATCGGCTTCCCTTCCACGGAGCGGCAGTTCGATCTCTACTTCCGGATTCCCATGCGCGACATTATTCGCGGGGAAAAGTATATCTTTGTTTTTGACGACATACATCTTATCCGGGATAAGAAAGTCCTGGGCTTCATAGAGCGTTCCATTACCTCCCCCTTCCCCAATATTACCTCCGTCCTGATAGGCCGTTCAGACCCCCGGATCAACCTGATGCAGTTTGAAGCCAAGGGGCTTATAAAAAAAATATCCCAGGAAGCCCTTCAGTTCAGCAAGGAGGAACTGACAGAGTATTTCCGCCTACAGGATATTACCCTTTCCGGCGAAATGACGGAAACCCTCTACCGGCATACCCAAGGCTGGATTTTTGCCCTGAGCCTGGCGGCCCGGGCCTTCAAGACCGGGCCCGGCGGGGCGGGCATTGCCCTGCAAACCATGCGGTGCAACATCTTCAAACTCATCGAGAGCGAAGTCGTTTCAGGTATTTCCCCGGCCCTGCGGAAATTCCTCATCAAACTCAGCCTCCTGGAGCAGCATCCGGCGGACCTTCTGCGGCTCCTGGATGGGGGCTTGGTAAACGAGCTGGACGCCGCCGGCTCCCTCATCCACCTGGACTCCCATACCAATACCTATATGATCCATACCCTGCTGATGGAGTATTTCAGCAGCCTGCGGGATGAACTTTCAAGCGAGGAAAAGAAAGCGGCCCTGGACCTGGCTGCCCGCTGGCATCTTGGACATAACCAGAAGACTATCGCCATCCGCTACTTTGAGAAGGCCGGGGATTACCAGGGGATCATCAATTCCCTGTACTCAGGCGTTTCTATGGTTATGCCCGAACCCCTTGCCCGGATGATCCTGGATATTCTGAACCGGGCGCCGCCCCAGATATTTACGGCCCTCCCGTTGCTGCACATCCTGCGGGCCTGGGTCTATATTTGCCTCCAAATGCTCGACCACGCCGAAGCGGAATCCCGGGAGGTGATCGCCATCTTGCAAAACCTCGCCAAATTTAACGACCAGGCCGCGGGGGGCCGTAATTACCTTGCCGGCCTGTCCCGGGGAAACCCGGAAGGCTCCGCCGGGAACGCCGATCCTTTTTTGATCATCCTGAAAGCCCTCGCCTATGCCCGCCTAATCCTGGGGTTTATTGGGTTTATACGCTGCGCCGTTACCAAGGACTATGACTTTGTGGAAGAATTTAAGTACAGCGCCCGCTACGCCGCCCGCTGCGCCTTTCCCATCAAGTCGGCGGTCTCGGTGCAATCCCTTTGCGTCTACCTGTGCCGGGTGAGCAGCCCGGAAAAGGGGGAAATAGAGCGGTTTATCCAGGCGGTGGAGCGGATGGTTCCCTATCTTTCGGGCATACTGGACGGCTGCGGTTCCGGCATGGAAGACCTCTCCTGGGGGGAACTGGCCTACTTCCGGGGAGACCTGGCCTTGGCGGAGGAATTCATCCTCAAGGCCATAAAAAAAGCCAAACAGAAGGATCAGTACGAGATTGAAAGCCGGGCCTTCTTCTATCTGCTGCGGGTTTACCTCAACCGGGGGGAGTATGAAAAAATAAGGGCCATCCGGGGGCAGATCGCCGTGGAAATCGAGAAGGCCGGATTTGTAAACCAGCGTATCTATTTTGATATTACCTCCGGCTGGTTCTACGCCCAAATCGGCCAGCCGGTCCGCATGGCCACCTGGCTGAAGAATGAATTTGAGGAGAGCGAACTCAATTCCATCGTCTACGGCCTGGAACTCCTGGTGAAGGCCAAATACCACTATGCGATCCGGGAATACCCCGCCACCCTGGCGGCGCTGAAAAGCGGGGATGAGCGGTACGGGCCGGGCGCCTATGTGATGGGGAAGATCGAAATAACGGTTCTGGAAGCGGCCTGTTATTATAAGATGGGAAAGAAAGAAGCCTGTTTTGCCTGTCTTGAGGAAGCCTGGGCCTTGGCCGAACCGAACGGGTTCATCATGCCCTTTATTGAAATGAACCGGGATATGCGCAGCATGGCGATGGCCGCCGAAGAATGGGGGAAAACCGCCATCCCCAAGAAGGACCTGGAGCGGATGCGCCTTTTAGCTTCGGCCTATACTAAACGCCTTTCCAATGTGGCGAAGAATTACTTTCCCGCGGGGGAAAAGGAGCCCGGTGAAGACGCCTGCAGCCTGTCCCGCCGGGAACTGGAGGTGCTCCAGAGCCTCTTTCAGGGGCTTACCGGCGAGGAGATCGCCCAGGAGATGCGGCTCTCCATTAATACCATCAAAAGCATCATCAAACGTATCTACTATAAGCTCGGCGCCTTAAACCGGAGCGACGCCATCAGGATCGCCATGGGGCTCGGCCTCTTCAAAAAATAAGCTCTTAAAAACAACGCGGTTTGATAAAGGCCGCTGAAGGGGGCCGGCTTCCCCCCCGCCGCAAGGACAGATACCCCTAGGGAAGCACTGATTAAATGGGCGAGAGAGGATAGACTTGTCCCATGAAAAAGCAACAAACCTTCACGGACATGGAATACGCCCAGCGCAAGCGGGTAAGCCGCCGCGAGGCGTTTTTGGAGACGATGAACCGCCTGGTACCCTGGCAACGGCTTGAGGAGAAGATA
>JAITHL010000026.1 GCA_031279975.1 Treponema sp.
TTACACTGAAGACGGTTGCCGCGAGCCCGCCATGGAAGCGGAGGCGGTTTGATTTCGGCTAGGTTTTGGTTATTAGTCATTAACCCATTTTCGGCTAGAAAACTTTTTAGGCAATTCGCCGCCTTGACAGAAGCGGGAAACCATGGTATACTCGGCGGAAATCATGTATCGTGCATTGTTCATCCTTGTTCTGCAAGGATGGTTCCTGTTTGCCGCCTGCGAGGGGCCTCCCGCGGCTGACGGGAATCCGGATGTTCTGGATCAAAAACTCCTGGAGCGCGTTAAGGTCGCGCTTGTTTGCGGCCTGGCCGCGGGGGACCATGCCCAGCAGTTCCTGGACGCCTGCGCCGCTGAAGGCCGGGCCATGGGGTTTACGGTGGATACCTTTACCGCCGGGGAAGATACGCTTCGCCGCCGGGAATTCATGGCCCGGCTTGCCCAGGCGGATTACGCGGGGCTCATTTTCGCTTATGGAGGCGCGGATACCCCTGTTCTGTTGAAGCCCGTTGTTGAGCGGGGGATCAAGACCGTTACCTTTGACGCGCTTCCCCTTGAAAACGGCGCTTCCCCCCGGGAGGGTTTCCAGGGCCTTACCAATACCATGCAGGACGACGCGGCCCTGGCCCGGATATCCCTGGAATCCTTGCTGGCTTCTTTTGATCCCAGCCGGCGGCCGGTACGGGTTATTCGGGCCTCTGGCGGTCCGGGCATCCCCTTCCTGGACCGCCGGATGGCGGTCTACCAAACCTATATCCAAAGGGGCGTCATAGCAGAAGCCGCCGTGATCCGCCCCCGGAATTCCGCCTTCTCCCGCGGCGCCGTCCGGGACGCCCTGGCCGCCGTCTTGAACCGCGTCCCCCCGGGTTCGGCGGACGCGGTCTGGGCTTCCGGCGGGGAGTTTGCCAAGGGCTGCGCGGACGCCCTGGAACACGAGGGCCGGGAGGACCTCAAGCTCTTTAGCATCGATATTTCCAATAACATTATTAAAATGATGCTGAAACACCCCGGCCAGTGGGCCAGTACCGCCGCGGCGGACCCCCGGGGCGCGGGTATTGCCGCCATGCGCCTCATGGCGGCAAAATTCGCCGGGGAGCCGGTCCCGGACTCCTATACCTTTGATGCCCGGCTGGTAAACGCCGCGGACCTCAATAACGCTATAACCATGGGAAACATCGCGGCCGTGGTTCCCGGATGGGGGCAGGAACCGGGGCTTTTTGATCAGTATCCCTGGATGCGTGCCCTCAAGGCCGCCGCGGGGAAGTATTCCCGCCGCCCGCCGGTTGCGGACCGCCCCCGTCAATGAGGCTGAGAACCAGGCTGCTGGCCCAGACCCTCTCGGCCTTAGCGGCCGTTACCCTGCTTTTGGGGGCCACCGTTTTCCTTTCGATGGCGGGGATACGAAAAACCGCGCTGCTCACCAGCCGGGAGCTGGGGAACCGGGCCGCGAATATTGGTTCCGCCACCATGAAAGAGCAAATGACGGATACCATAGTCCGGATTGCCGCCGAGGTGGCGGTCCTCCTGGACGAGAAGTTCCTCAAGATTGAAAACCATACCCGTATGGTGGCGGACATAGCCGGGGCGGTCTATACCCATAAGGAACGCTACCGCCCCCATCCCCTGCCGTTCATCCTTCCCGGGCAGATGACCCCCCCGGAACCCTATGTACACACCGTTCCAGGGGTGGAACTGTCCGCTATACGGCGGGAGGCCGATCTGGCCGGGAATATCGAGAACATGCTTCGGCAGATCGTCGTGGTGGATCCGGGGATCATCACCAGCGCCATAGGCGGCGAGGCGGGGTATATCATCGCCATGGACGCCTACCCCTGGCCGTCGGCGGATTTTGATTCCCGGCGCTACCCCTGGTATCTTGAGGCGAAGCGGCGGGACGGCCTGTACTGGACCGGGGCCTACCTGGACCCGCGGGGCCGGGGGCCGGCGGTTTCCTGCGCCATACCGTATTACGACCGGTCCGGCGGGGGCCGGGTTTTCAAGGGGGTTGCCCGGAGCACGGTGGTCCTGGCGGAATTCGCCAAGATAATCGATTCCGTCAAGGCGGGGAAAACCGGCTATCTCTTTCTGTTGGACCGGGATGGGATGAAGATATTTTCCGAGGGAAGCGTTGATCTCCAGGATGACGGGAACGACGGGCTGGGGGGGGAAAACTACCTGGAAAGCGGCGATCCCCGGATACGCGGCCTGGGGTTGAGCATGACCTTGGGCGCCAGCGGCATGACGGAGCTTGAGATGGACGGCCTTCCCGTATACGCCGCCTACGCGCCCATCCGTACCCTGGGCTGGAGCCTAGGGGTGGTCATGCCGGTACCGGAGATATTCTCCCCGGTATGGATCATGGAGGACCAGATCATGAGCCTTACCAGGAAGGCCATGGCCGGCATGGACCGCTCGCTGTTCCTCATGGCCGGGATTTGGGGGATCATACTCCTGGGCGCCCTGGGGCTGGCGGCGTTCTTTTCGATACGGTTTACCGGGTCCATCACCGGCCCCATCCTTGCCCTGAACGAGTGCGTGTGGGAAGTAAGCGGCGGGAACCTTAACCGGGAGCTGTCCATCAAGACCGGGGACGAGCTTGAACAGCTTGCGGATTCCTTTAACGCCATGACCGGCCAACTGCGGGAGCATATCGGGGAGATCGCCCGGGCCACCGCGGAAAAAGAACGGATCGCCACGGAACTCAACGTGGCCACCCAGATTCAAACCAGTATGTTGCCCTATATCTTCCCCCCCTTTCCCAACCGGAAAAAGGTCTTCGACCTCTACGCGGCGGTCCATCCGGCCAAGGAAGTGGGGGGCGATTTTTATGACTTCTTCTTTATTGACGAGGACCGTTTCGCGGTGGTCATAGCCGACGTGTCCGGGAAGGGCATCCCCGCGGCCCTTTTCATGGCAATTACCAAAACCCTGATCAAGAACCGGCTGCAAACCAAGGAAGACCCGGCGGAGGCCCTGGGGAATATCAACCGGGAACTCTGTACCAATAACGCCGCGGAGATGTTCGTTACCCTCTGGCTTGGGGTGTTGGACATCCCCAGCGGACGCCTCTCCTATATCAACGCGGGCCATAATCCGCCCCTGATCAAGTCCGGGGGCCAGGGGTTCGCCTTCATTGCCCCCCGGTCGATATGCGCGTTTGAACCCCACTACGGCGACGGTTCCCCGCCGGACCTCTTTTTAGCGGGGATGAAAAACACGGCCTACCATACCCGTGAGCTTATGCTGCGGAACGGGGACGCCCTCTTGCTCTACACCGACGGGGTTACCGAAGCCGCGGATACCCAGGAGGCGTTCTACGGTAAGCGGCGGCTGCGGGAATTCCTGGACGCCCATGGGGAACTCCCGGTACAGGAACTCCTTGAGGGGCTGCTCGCGGATATCGAAACCTTTACCAGCGGCGCGGAGCGTTCCGACGACATCACCCTGCTGGCCCTGCGGATCAACCGGGAAGAGCAAAGTCCGCTGCAATACCGCGCCCTGCCGGCGGATACGGCGTATATGCGGGAAGCCCTTGGGTTTATCCGGGACATACTCGCCGCCGCGTCCTGTCCGAAAAAGATACTGGACTGGATAGAACTGGCGGCGGAGGAAATCTTCGTCAACATCGCAAATTACGCCTATAAAGCGGGAACCGCCGGGGATGTGGTAGTCGGTTGCGGAACAGAACCGGTCCCGGGAGGAACCCGCATGACCTTGAGCTTTACCGATAGGGGAGAAGCCTTTAACCCCCTGGATCACCAGGACCCTGACATAGCCCTGCCCCTGGAAAAACGTCCCGTAGGCGGCCTGGGCATATTGATTGTAAAACAAACTATGGATACTATTGAATATCAATGTGACGAAGGCGCAAATCGCTTAATATTAAAAAAGTCCTGGTAATGGAACGCGCCATGGAAGGGGTTGAGCTATGACCATAAAATCGGAACGGATCAGCAAGTCGGCCATAGAGATGTTTATCTCCGGGCGTCTTGACACGGCCACCGCCCCATTGCTTGAAAGAAAACTCAAGCAATGGGGAGACGACATTACCGAAATAATCCTTGATTTTTCAGGACTATGCTATGTATCCAGCATGGGGTTGCGGGTATTGCTCCAAGCTCAGAAGGCGATGAACGAAAAGGAGCGCAAACTGTCAATACGCAACATGAGCGGCGCTGTCCGGGAAGTATTTGAAATGACCGGTTTTATCAATCTGCTGGTTCAGGATGAGAAGTTCGTCATCATCCGCAAGGACGAGCCGGACCGGATACGTTTGTCCCTGATCGGGGAAATGGACGCCGTAAATATTCCCGCCCTGGAGACGGAGCTGGTCAAGATACGGGACGCCGGCCAGCCGGAGCCGGTTTTGGTGGTCCTTGATATGGAACGCCTTGCCTTCCTTTCCGCAACAGGCTGCCAATTGCTGCGGCAGGCCATCGCCTCCACCGCAGGGGAAAATAGAAAACTCAGTATAGAAAATATCCCCCAGGATATTGGGGAGGTCTTTGCGGCCAATGGCGGCCTGGATACGCTCACCGTCTAAGCGGGGGCGTTACTGGGGCGCGGCCCTCCGCGGGCATACAGGGAATGATAAATATTATGGAATGTATTGAAGAAAAAAGTGTAGGACTGTTTGACCGGCTTATTAGGACCGCTGAAAAGGGCGACTATAGGGCCCAATATGATCTCGGCCTCTTCCTGGTGGAAGAAAAACGGTATGAGGAAGCGGCAAAGTGGCTTGCTTCGGCGGCAAAGCAGGGCTTGGTCTGGTATGAAGGGGCGCGGCGGGCGTTTCCGCCGGAAACGCCCGCGAAGCTGAACGAGCCGGCCTCCCCCGCGATGTACGGTTCGCCCCGGAACTGCCTGGTCAGCATTGAGGGGGGGGCCTTTTTGATGGGGAGCCCGCCGGAAGAAGTGGGACGCTACGACAATGAAACCCTCCATGAGGTAAGCATAAGCTCCTTTTCCCTAGGGAAGTATAATGTTACCCAGAAAGAATATACGGAAGTGATGGGGATCAATCCCAGTAAATTCCGGGGGGACGCCATGCCGGTGGAAAATGTAAGCTGGCTGGACGCGATCCAGTACTGCAACCGCCTAAGCCAGCGGGAAAATTTCGCGCCTGCCTATGTGATAAACGGGGAACAGGTAGGCTGGAACCGGGAGGCTGACGGCTACCGTCTGCCCACCGAGGCGGAGTGGGAATACGCCTGTCGGGCGGGGACCCGTACCCCCTTTAATACGGGAGATAATATCACCACCTTCCAGGCGAACTATAACGGGAATTATCCCTATAACGGCAATATCAAGGGGACCTACCGGGAAAGGACAACCGCGGGGGGGAGTTTTAGCCCCAACGCCTGGGGTATCTACGACATGCACGGAAACGTATGGGAATGGTGCTGGGACTGGTACGGCATATACAAGGCCGGCGGCGAGCGGGACCCCGCGGGGCCGGCTTCAGGTTCCCGCCGGGTCCTTCATGGAGGAAGCTGGATCAGCGATGCCCGGAACCTGCGTTCCGCCTACCGGTACTGTAGCATCCCCTCCTTCCGAACCTACTATCTGGGTTTCCGCTTGGTACGGTCTATCCTCTAACCATGGGACAGGGAGCGGTTTTGCTCTGCGCAATCCTCTGGAGTACCAGCGGATTGTTTATCAAATTAGTGGATTGGCATCCGGTGGTACTAGCCGGGAGCCGGAGTTTTCTCGCGGTTCTGGTTTTGCTTGCCCTGAAGGGCCGCCGCCGGGATGGAAAACGGATGCCGGGGTGGAAAACCCAGGACCGCTTTTTTATCATCGCCGGGGGAGCCGCCTACGGGGCAACCATGATCACCTTTGTAATCGCCAATAAATTAACCGCCTCGGCCAACGCGATACTCTTACAGTACAGCGCCCCGGTCTGGGCCGCCCTGCTCGGCTGGGGAATAGCCCGGGAAAAACCCCGGTGGGAACAGTGGGGCGCCTTGGTTTTTGTGAGCCTCGGCCTCTTTTTGTTCTTTAAAGACGGCATCGCCGCCGGGTCGCTTCCGGGCGATACCCTGGCGCTCTGTTCGGGAATACTGTTCGGCGCCAATTCGGTATTCCTGCGGATGATCCGGACGGGGGATACCGCGGACGCCATGCTGCTTGCCCACGTCATTGCCGCCCTGGTTAGCCTTCCGTTCTTTTTTTTCTATCCCCCAAACTATACGCCGGGGACGGCGGCGGCCATCGCCTTTATGGGAATCATCCAGATGGGCGCCGCGTCCCAGCTCTTTTCCTACGGCATCAAACGGATACCCGCGATTCAGGCCATGCTGACCGCCATGGTGGAGCCGATCCTGAACCCCCTGTGGGTGCTCATGGCAACCGGCGAAAAACCGGCTGTCCCGGCCCTGATCGGCGGGAGCGTCATTGTGGGCGCGGTTATCGCCTCCTCCCTTATTGGATCAACATGGCGTCGCCGTAGCTGAAAAACCGGTAGCCCCGGCAGACCGCCTCGGCATAGCTTTCCAGGATGTATTCCCGGCCCGCAAAGGCGGATACCAGCATGAGCAGGGTGGACCGGGGGGTATGAAAGTTAGTAAACAGGGCGTCCGCGACCCGAAAGGTATAGCCGGGATAGATAAAAAGGGAACTCCGCCGCGCCCCCCGCTGAAGCCGGCCTTCCCCGTCCAGCCACGCGGATTCCAAGGCCCGGAGGCTGGTGGTTCCCACCGCGACGATCTTCCGGCCCTCCGCCTTGGCCCGTTCAATCCGTTGCGCCGTTGCGCCGTCAATAGCATAGGCTTCCTCGTGCATCCGGTGTTCCTCTAAACGCTCTGTCCGCACGGGTAAAAAAGTACCCGGCCCCACATGGAGGGTGATGAAGAGGGTTTCCATCCCCGCCTGTCCCAGGCGGTCAAGGAGTTCCGTAGTAAAATGGAGGCCCGCCGTGGGCGCCGCCGCGGAACCGGGAACCGAGGCGTATATCGTTTGGTAGCGCTCGCCGTCTTCCAGCGTATCCTGGCGCTTGATATAGGGGGGCAAGGGGACCCGGCCGTGGCGGTTCAGCCAGTGGCCGTCAACCGGCTCGGAAAAACAGAGGCGGCGGAACCCTCCCCTTGGTTCTTCCCCGGCGATTACCCCCTGGACGCCCCCGGCAAAACAATAGCGGCTGCCGGACCGTCGGCGCTTGGAACGGCCGGTCATAACCTCCCAGGTATGGGTATCCAGCCGCCGGATCAGGAGGAATGCAACCGGCTTTCCAGATGCTTCCGCAATGCCGGTGAGCCGGGCCTTGAGTACCTGGGAATTGTTAAATACCAGGAGGGAACCGGGTTCCAAGAGGCCGGGCAGGTCCGCTACTTGGCGATGGCCGCGCCCGCCGGAAGCCCGGCGCAGGACCATAAGCCGGCTCCGCCCCCGTTCCGCCGGCGGCCCTTGGGCGATAAGGGCTTGGGGAACCTCAAAAGAGAAATCCTGGGTTTTCATGCCCGCGCTCCTGGTCATTCCGGGTAATCCCCAGGTGCGCATAGGCCAGGGGGGTTGCCATCCGGCCCCGGTTGGTGCGCTGGAGCAGGCCCGATTGAATGAGGTAGGGTTCATAGTAATCTTCCAGGGTATCCACCGCTTCCCCCACGGATATGGCCAGGGTTTCCGCTCCCACAGGGCCGCCGTTATAACGGTCAATGATCATCCGTAGTATCTCCCGGTCATACTGTTCCAAACCGAGGGCATCGATCTCCAGCCGTTTTAGGCCCGCTTCCACTACGGCGCGGGTAATGGAAGGGGCGCCCTGTATCTGGGCAAAATCCCGCATACGCCGGAGCAGCCGGTTCGCCACCCGGGGGGTTCCCCGGGAAGACGCTGCCAAAAGCGCGGCGGCGTCCGTATCTATGGGGGTCTTGAGAATTCCCGCGGAACGCTGGATGATGGCCTCCATATCCTCCGGCTGATAAAAAGAAAACCGGCAGGTTATCCCAAAGCGGCTTATCAGGGGGCTGGACACATTCCCCGCCCTGGTAGTGGCCCCCACCAGGGTAAAGGGCGGAATGGGGAGCCGTATGGTCCGGGCGCTGGGGCCCTGGCCGATGATCCAGTCCAGCTCATAATCTTCCATGGCAATATAGAGCATTTCCTCGATGGCCGGTTTAAGCCGGTGGATTTCATCAATAAAGAAGACCGTTTTTTCAGCGATAGTGGTAAGTATGCCCGCCAGGTCCTTAGGCTTATCCAGGGCGGGCGCGGATGTTACCTTAAATTCAGCCCCCAGTTCATGGGCCACCACCTGGGCCAGGGTAGTCTTCCCCAGGCCCGGCGGCCCGCTGAGAAACAGGTGGTCCAGGCTTTCCTTCCGTTCCTTGGCGGCGGCAATAAACAGCCCCAGGTTCTCTTTGAGGGAAGCCTGTCCTAAGAATTCCTTGAGGTTCCGGGGGCGCAGGGAACTATCCCGCTCATCCTCCCGCCGGGGCTTTTCAGGATGGAGTATGCCCTCCGCTCCGCCGTCCCGTTCTTGGGAGTATTCCTCCATCCCCGTGGCCGGAGCCTGTACCTTGCCCATTGGTTATGATCCGCTTAAAAAGATAATCGCCTGTTTAAAGAGCAACCGTTCCTTTTCCCCCTCGGCAGTACCAGGGGCGAGTTCCGCTTCGGACCGGGCAAGGGCCTCCGCCGCGGCCCGGCGGTCGTAACCCATACCCGCTAAAGCCTCCAAAAGGTCGCTGTAGGCCCCTGTTGTCTTGGCCGCCGCTGCCGCCGGAACCAGTTTGCCCTTGAGGGCAAGGATCATCTTCTGGGCGGTTTTCTTTCCCAACCCCGGCACGGCCTCCAACCGGCTTAGGTCTTCAGACTCCAGGGCCTGTTCCAACTCCTCTTGCCTGATGCCCCCCAAAATTTTCAGCGCCCCCTTGGGGCCTATCCCTTCCACCTTGAGGAGTTCCAGAAAGGTGGCGCGCCGGGCATCGTCTGAAAAGCCGTAGAGTTTCATTTGATCTTCCCGGTGATAGAGCCAGGTGAAAACCTTCCCTTCCGATCCGGCGCCGGGCAGCCGGTGTAAGTCCATAGCGGGCATGGCGATATCCCATTCAACCCCTCCGGTCAGGAGCCGGACGCCGTCCCCTGACTTTTCCGTGATGAGGCCCTGGAGGCTGTTAAACATGGCTGACTATACCGCAAAACCAGCGCCCCTGGCAAGGGGAAAGCCCGCTAAGGACAGGGCCAGCGCGCTATGATTTTTAACCCTTCTTGTGTTTAATTCCTTATACCATAAAGAATTAGCTTGTGCTCATTTTGCGGGGCTGAAATCGTAATTCTTTACAGCGTAAAGCGTTAGCATACATGGCGCTCCGGCTCTGGGTGATCCCCTAACCGGGGCGGCCCTTACTGGATACGATTGGTATGGGCGCAACATATCGCCGCTCCCAGGGCGTCGGCGGCGTGATCCGGCTGGGGAATGGCGGAAAGCCCCAGGATGACGCGAACCATTTCTTGAACCTGCCGCTTATCCGCCCGCCCGGACCCTAAGGCCGCCTGTTTGATGGCATTGGGGGTGAACTCCCGCACCGCCAGGCCCTGTTCCGCCAGGGCCATACAGAGAACGCCCCGGGCCTCGGCCACCGCCAGGGCGCTGGAGGCGTTCCGGGCAAAATAGAGGGTTTCCACCGCTGACTCGGTGGGGGCCCACTGTTCCAGGAGCTTCTTGAAATGCTGATAGATAAAAAAAAGGCGTTTACCCCGGGGGGTTTCGGCTTTGGTTTCAATAGCGCCGTGGGCTAGGTGCCAGAGCCGCTGATTCGCGTATTCAATAATGCCCCAGCCGGAAGAGGCCAGCCCCGGATCAACGCCGATAATACGGCGTACCGGGGTATCACTCAGCCTCAAATCCTTCGGGGATTGCGATATTCGAGTAAACGTTCTGCACGTCGTCGTTTTCTTCCAAGCGGTCGATAAGCCGCAGGGCCTTGGCGGTTCCGTCCGTATCCAGGGAAACCTCCGCCTCGGGAACCATGCTGATCTCCGCGCTGAGGGTCGCAAAGCCCTTCCCTTCCAGGGCGGTCATGACGGGTTCGAAGTCTTCCGGCGCGGCGCTTACCTCAATGATCCCGTCGGAACCAGTTACATCCTCAGCGCCCCCGTCTAAAGCCGCTTCCATAACCTGGTCTTCGGTATACTTTTCCCCGTCCAGGGTGATTAACCCCTTCCGCTTAAAAAGCCGGGAGACCGATCCGGCGGTGGCCAGGGAGCCTCCGGCCCGGGTCAGGATGTTCCGCACATCCGCGGCGGCCCGGTTTTTATTATCCGTAAGCACCTCGATTAATACCGCGACCCCCCCCGGAGCATAGGCTTCATAGGTTAATTCCTCGTAATTAACCCCTTCCAATTCGCCGGTTCCCTTTTTGATAGCCCGGTCAATGTTATCCTTCGGCATATTCGCGCCCCGGGCTTTTAACACCGCGGTCCTCAGCCGGGGATTCCCCTCAAGGTCCCCCCCGCCCATCCGGGCCGCGATAGAGATTTCCTTGATGAGCTTGGTAAACATCTGGCCCCGTTTCGCGTCGGCGGCCCCCTTTTTGTGCTTAATAGTCGCCCATTTGCTATGGCCGGACATGATAACTCCTTATTATGAAAAGATAACGCCCCCCGCCCTAACGCGGGGTAGTACGCTTGCGGCTGGTCCCAATCCGCTGTTTTGGAACGGCCTTGTTTTATTCGCGCCGGGCGCGATACCTCTAGGGCAACACCGGTTAACTTGACGCCGGGCCTCCGGTCCGCAATCAGCGCTTCCCTAGGAGTTTGTGGCGCTTTGCGCCATCCAACCCCAGAAAACGCGCAAAAGCGCGTTTTTTACCCTGCAAACTCCCCAAAGGAGCCCATAAATCGGGATTTTTGCAGCTACTTTGATGCAAAAATCCACAAGTGCCACAGGCTCCTAGGTTATGGGCCGCCCTTGCGTTGTAAGGCCCGGTTATTTTGGGGTTTCAAATTTGCCCCGCCCTATGGCTTTTTCCAGCATGTCTTGCAGCGTCTGGTCAAACCACGCATAGGTAAAGGGCTGTTTTGTCCGTAGTACGGGCTTTAAAATCAAGTCCATCTGATCCTTGCAGGATTCGCATATATCCCGGCGGGCGATATGAAAATAGTTCCGCTCATGTTCCGGCTGCTGTATAACCCGTTTACACACATCGCAGACAATGGTTTTCATAGAGACTCCTTGAAATCAAAAATCACCCCGGCGGGAGGCGGCGGCCTCCCCAGACTATACTACCCTAAAATCCGCTTATTGTCGAGGTAGGTATAACCGATATTCAGGCAACGGGAAAATATGGGGCAGGACTTCACGATTGACGGCCAGCGCTATCATGCCGGGCGCGTTCTTATCATCGCCGAACTGGGGACATCCCACCGCTCGGATATCCATAGGGCCAAAGAAATGGTGGACGCCGCCGCGGAATCCGGCGCGCTGTGCGTTAAATTGCAAATGGTCTGCGCGGATGAGATACTCCATCCCCGGACCGGGGCCGTGCCGCTTCCCGGCGGTTTGATTCCCCTCTACGATGTTTTTAAACGCCTGGAAGCGGGCCTCGATTTTTACCTCGCCGTGAAGGAGCATGTTGAATCCCGGGGCCTGCTCTTTCTGTGCACCCCCTTTGGGCCGCAAAGCGCGGAAGCGCTCTACAGCCTAGGTCCCAAGGCCCTGAAGATCGCCTCGCCGGAACTGAACTATACGGCCCTGGTACAACAGATCGCCGCCTATAAACTGCCGGTCTTCCTTTCCTGCGGGGTTTCCACCCTGGGGGATATTGAAGAAGCCCTCGCCGCGCTGTCCCCGGACGGGGCGGGCGGGCCGGTTTGCCTGCTCCACTGCGTTACCGCCTATCCCGCGCCGGAACAGGACTATAACCTCCGGCTTTTGAGGAACCTGCAAGGGATATTCGGCGTTCCCCTGGGGGTAAGCGACCATAGCCTGGACTGGGAATTGGTCCCCTGTCTGGCGGCGGCCATGGGCGCGGCGGCGGTGGAAAAACATTTTTGTTTAAGCCCCGCCGATCAGGGGCTGGACGACCCCATTGCCCTGCCGCCCGATGCCTTTAGCCGGATGGTCAAGGCCGTCCATAGGGCGGAAACTCTCGGCGGCGAAGGGGTGATAGCGCGGCTGTCTGAAGAACGGGGCGCTTCCCTGGTAGCGGCAATACTGGGCGACGGGGTTAAACGGCTGGCGGCGTCGGAACGGGAAAACTATACCCGGAGCAACCGTTCCCTCCATGCGCTGCGGGATATTGCGCCGGGGGAAATCCTGGGCCCCGGCATGATCGCCGCCCTCAGAACAGAAAAACTCCTCCGCCCCGGCCTTCCCCCGTCCTGGGAACCCAAGGTCCTCGGCAGGCGGGCCCGGGCTTTTATCCCCGCGGGGGAAGGCGTCCGCTTTGAGGACCTGTAGGGACCGATAACCGGGCGGGCGCCCTGTTTGGTTTTGTCCCGTAATGCCTAAAAACAAAACCTAGCCGAAAAAGCGGATGCCTAAAAACTAAAAACCTAGCCCAAAGTACACTGGTTGCTAAGAGGTAACCAAGTGAAACACAAAGGACTAGGTATG